>JBKJTX010000219.1:0-2642 GCA_046590315.1 Ramlibacter sp.
GGACATGGACAAGGTGTTCACGACTTTTCCACGCCTGAAGGAACGCAAGGACCACCCGACATCGTGCCGGCCAGCTGGTCCTTGCGTTCCTTCAGGCGTGGAAAAGTCGTGAACACCTTGTCCATGTCCGCAGCGATTTCGGGCCGGTCTTTGCGGATGTGCGCGCCCATTTGCAGGTTCTCGGTGATGGACATCCGGGTGAAGACGCCCCGGCCTTCGGGCACCATCGCGAGGCCCTGCCGCACCAGATCCCACGCGCCTTTGCCCTTGATGCTCTGACCCAGGTATTCAATGTCGCCGGCGCTGACCGGCAAGGTCCCGGTGATGGCCTTCATCGTGGTTGTCTTGCCGGCGCCGTTCGAGCCGATGAGTGTGACCAGTTCGCCTTCGCGCACTTCGAAGTCCACACCCTTGACAGCCTGGATGCCGCCATAAGCCACCTTGAGTCCCGTCACTTTCAACAGGATCGCACTCATTCGACGTCTCCGGTCACAGGGGCGGCTGCAGTCGTGGCGGTGGCCTTGTGATTGTGGCCGAGGTAAGCCTCGATCACCTTCTCGTTCTTCTGCACCTCGGCGGGTGACCCTTCCGCGATCTGCTTGCCATAGTCCAGGACCGTCACGCGGTCGCACAGGCCCATTACCAGCTTCACGTCGTGCTCGATCAGCAAAATGGTGCGGTTGTCTTTGCGAATCTGATCGATCAACTCGCGCAGCATCACTTTCTCGGTCGCATTCATACCCGCTGCCGGCTCATCCAAGGCGATCACTTGGGGGTCGGTCGCGAGCGCTCGCGCGATCTCCAGACGCCGCTGGTCACCATAAGACAGCGTCCGGGCCTTGTAGTCGGCGTACTTGCCGATGCCCACATAGTCAAGCAATTCCTGGGCGCGCTTCGCGATTCCCAGCTCTTCCGACTTGAATCCGGGCGTGCGGAAGATGGCGCCGAGCAGGCCCGAGTGCGTGCGAATATGCCGACCAACCATCACGTTTTCGAGCGCGGTCATCTCGGCGAACAGGCGGATGTTCTGGAACGTGCGCGCAATGCCGGCCTTCGCCACCTCGTGCACGGCCGACGGCACATAGGGCTTACCGGCGAGCTCGAAGGTGCCGCTGTCCGGCGTGTAGAGGCCCGTGATCACGTTGAAGAAGGTTGTCTTGCCGGCGCCATTCGGCCCGATCAAGCCGTACACCTGGCCACGCTCGATCGTGATCCCGACGTCGGAGAGCGCTTGCAGGCCGCCGAAGCGCTTGGAAATGCCGGCCACGCGTAGTACTGTTTCTGCCATCGTGCGTCCCTACTTCGCCGCGTTGTTCAACGACTTGCCGTGCTCAGGAGAGGGCCACAGGCCGCGCGGGCGCATCAACATGACGCTGATCATGGCCAGCGCGATGAGCAGCTGGCGCAAGATGGAGGAATCAAGCCGGCCGTCGGTCAGGGCTTGTAGCGGACTCGCGACGTAGCGCAGCACCTCGGGCAGCGCCGACAACAGCACCGCGCCCAGAATCACGCCCGGGAGATGGCCGATGCCGCCCAGCACCACCATGGCGACGATCATCACCGACTCCATGAGACTGAACGACTCCGGCGACACAAACTGCTGGAACGCCGCGAACATGGCCCCCGAGATGCCGCCAAAAGTTGCGCCCATACCGAATGCGAGCAGCTTCAGGTTGCGCGTGTTGATGCCCATCGCTTTGGCCGCAATTTCGTCTTCGCGAATGGCCATCCAGGCCCGGCCGATGCGCGAATGCTCCAGCCGGTGGCAGACAATCACGCTGCCGACGACCAGGGCCAGGAACAGGTAGTAGTAGAGGGTGACCGAGGACACGTCGAAGCCGAACCACGTCGTCGGGCGTCCCAGGTTCACGCTCCAGAAGTGAATCGGATCGATCTGGCTCAGACCTTTGGGGCCGTTGGTGATGTTGATGGGGTGGTCCAGGTTGTTCATGAACACCCGGATGATTTCGCCGAAGCCCAGCGTCACGATGGCCAGGTAATCGCCGCGCAGCTTCAAGGTCGGTGCACCAAGCAGGACACCGAACAATCCGGCGAGTGCGGCGGCTGCAGGGATGACGAGCCACAGCGGCATGTGCAGGCCATTCGGAAACACGGCCGCGATGGCCGGGAAATTTGCGGTCAGGTGCGGAGAAGCGAGCAGGCCGAACATGTAGGCGCCGATCGCATAGAAAGCGACGTAGCCCAGGTCGAGCAGGCCGGCATAGCCGACGACAATGTTCAGGCCCAGGGCCAACAACACATAGAGCAGTGCCGTGTCCGCGATACGCACCCACGCATTGCCGCCTTGTTGCAGTATCAACGGAAGAACGAGCAGGGCCAGCATCCCCACGGCGATGACAGCGTACTTGTTCTGGCGGTTGATGAAATTCATCATTTTGAATAGGCCTTCTGCAGAGCCGCCTCAAAGGGGGCCTGGGCCCCCTCGGGGGGCAGCGAATGAATATGAGCGTGGGGGTACATATTGCTAGGCCCGGTCCGCCACCCGCTCGCCCAACAGGCCCGAGGGCCGCAGCGTCAGCATGATGATGAGGACAATGAAGGCGAAGATGTCGGAGTAGTGGCTGCCCAGCACGCCACCGGTCAGCGCGCCGATGTAGCCCGAACCGATCGACTCGATCAGA
>JBKJTX010000333.1:0-3701 GCA_046590315.1 Ramlibacter sp.
CCTTCGTGGAAGACGTCGGCCGCCACAACGCGATCGACACCATCGCCGGCTGGATGTGGATGAACGGCGTGGGCGGGAACGACAAGATCTTCTACACCACCGGTCGGCTCACCAGCGAAATGGTCATCAAGTCGGCGCAGATGGGGGTGCCCATCGTGGTGTCGCGCAGCGGCATCACGCAGATGGGACACCAGATCGCAAAGCAACTGGACCTGTGCGCCATCGGCCGCGCGACCAACAAGCACTTTCTTTGCTATACGGCCGAGCATCGGCTGCACTTGCAACCTGAGCTTGCGGGGCCGAAGCGTGAGCTCGAGCGCAGGCCGGACGCTGCGTCCAAGCCCTAACCCGGCCTTAAGTCTTCTCCGGTAAGCTGCCCGGCATGACCGCCTCTTCTGCCTGGCAACTGGGTTGGCGCACGCTCTGGCGCGACCTGCGCGCCGGCGAGCTGCGCCTTCTTATCGTGGCCGTGACGCTGGCCGTGGCCGCGTTGGCCGCGGTCGGCTTTTTTGCCGACCGGCTCAAGGGCGGCCTGGCGCGCGACGCCCGGCAACTGCTCGGCGGCGACGCCGTTATCGCGAGCGACAACCCGACGCCGCAGGCTTTCATCGCCAAGGCGCGTGAGCTCGGCCTGCAAGGCGTGACGACCCTCGGTTTTCCGACCATGGGCCGCGCGCCGGACGCGCAAGGCGGAGGCACGCGGCTGGTCGCCTTGAAAGCCGTCGCGCCTGGCTATCCCTTGCGCGGCAACTTGAAAACCGCAGCGCAGCCCGAGGCCGCTGGCCAGCCGACGCGCGACGTTCCCGCGTTGGGTGAAGCGTGGGTGGACGCGTCGCTGTTGGAAGCGATCGCTCTCAAGATCGGGGATCCCCTGCTGCTCGGCGACGCGCAGCTGCGCATCGGCCGGGTAATCACCCTGGAGCCTGATCGCGGCGCCGGCTTTGCGAATTTCGCGCCGCGCGTGATGGTCAACGCGGCCGACCTCCCTGCGAGCCGTTTGATCCAGCCGGCCAGCCGGGTGTCGTACCGCTTTGCCGTGGCGGGTCCCGATCCTGCGGTCGGCGCCTTTGTAAAGTGGGCACTGGAAGAAGTGAAGAAGCCGGCAGTGCGCGGCGTGCGGGTCGATTCGCTCGAAGGCGGACGGCCCGAGATGCGGCAAACGCTGGATCGGGCGGAGAAATTTCTCAATCTTGTGGCGCTGTTGTCCGCTTTGCTCAGTGCGGTGGCAGTGGCGCTGGCCGCCCGTGGATTTGCAGCCGCGCATCTGGACGACTGCGCCATGCTGCGCGTGCTGGGCCTTAGCCAGCGCACCATCGCCTGGAGCTACGCGTTCGAGTTCGCGCTGGTGGGCCTCGCAGGGAGCCTTCTGGGTGTCGCACTCGGATACGCGGTGCATTTCGTTTTTATCCTGCTGCTGGCGGGACTCGTGGACACCGTACTGCCTGCGGCGTCTCTGTGGCCCGCTGCGTTCGGAATCGGCATGGGGCTCACGCTGCTCTTCGCGTTCGGCCTGCCGCCGGTGTTGCAGCTCGCACAGGTGCCGCCCTTGCGCGTGATCCGCCGCGACATGGGCGGCTTGAAGCCCGCATCGGCCCTCGTGCTCACGGTGGGTGTGCTGGGCTTTGCCGCGTTGCTGCTCGGCGCCAGCAGCGACCTGGTCTTGGGCGGCTTGGCGGTGGGCGGCTTCGCGGGCGCGGTGGTTCTTTTCGCCTGCTTGAGCTGGCTGGCCGTGAAAGCCCTGCGCTGGATGGTCAACGAGGCAACGGCGCCGCGCTGGCTGGTGCTCGCCACACAACAGATCTCGGCGCGGCCGGCCTACGCAGTGGTGCAGGTGAGCGCGTTGGCCGTCGGCCTGCTCGCGTTGGTGCTGCTGGTGCTGCTGCGCACGGACCTGGTCGCCAGCTGGCGCCGCGCAACGCCGCCCGATGCGCCCAACCGTTTCGTCATCAACGTGATGCCCGAGCAAAGCGATGCTTTCCAGAAGGCGCTGAATGACGCCGGCGTCAAGCGTTACGACTGGTTCCCGATGATCCGTGGCCGCCTGATCGCCGTCAACGGCAAGACAGTGACGCCCGACGACTACGTGGACGACCGGGCCAAGCGGCTGCTGGATCGCGAGTTCAATCTCTCTGCGACGCCCAAGCAGCCGGACCACAATAAGGTGACGCAGGGCCGTTGGCAGTCCGAGGAGCAAGGCGCCGTGAGCGTGGAGGAAGGAGTTGCAACGACGCTGGGCTTGAAGTTGGGCGACACGCTGCGGTTCGACATCGGCGGCATCCAGACCGACGGCAAAATCACCTCGCTGCGCAAGGTCGACTGGGGATCGATGCGCGCCAATTTCTACGTGATCTATCCGGTGAGTCAGCTGCAGGACGTGCCCGTCACCTATATGAGCGCCTACCGCGCGCCCGACACGCGCGGCTTCGACAGCCAACTCGTGCGCGCCTTTCCCAACATCACCAGCGTCGACATGACCAGCGCGATCAACCAGGTGCAGGGGGTGCTGGACAAAGTGATCCGCGCGGTGGAGTTTCTCTTCGGCTTTACGCTTGCAGCGGGCGTGGTGGTGCTCTTCGCCGCCATTACCGCGACCCGCGAGGAGCGCGCGCGCGAGTTCGCGATCATGCGTGCGGTGGGCGCCAGCGGCGCGCTGCTGCGGCAGGTCCAGCGCGCGGAGCTCGTGGGCGTCGGCCTGCTGGCGGGCTTTCTCGCGAGCATGGTCGCCAGCGTCGTCGGCTGGGGTCTGGCGCGCTATGTGTTCGATTTCGAGTGGACCGCCTCGGCCTGGGTGCCTTTTTTTGGCGCGCTGGCCGGCGCCGTGCTGGCGTTGGCGGCAGGTTGGTGGGGCCTGCGCGAAGTGCTCAACCGGCCGGTGATGGAAACCCTGCGCCGCGCCGCTGAATAGGCTTGCCGCGACAATCGGGGCATGCAGATCCAGGAAAAACCGCCGCAAGCAACACCTTTCGAATGGATTGGCGGGGAAGACAAAGTCAAGGCGATGGTCGAGCGCTTTTACGACCTGATGGACCTCGAGCCTGCCTATGCGGACCTGCGCGCAGTGCACGGCACCGAACTCTTGAAGGCCCGCCAGCATCTCTTCTGGTTCCTCTGCGGCTGGCTCGGCGGGCCGCAGCACTACACCGACCGCTTCGGCCACCCGATGCTGCGTATGCGGCACATGCCCTTTGTCATCGGCATCAAGGAGCGCGACCAATGGCTCGCTTGCATGGACCAGGCGATGGGGGAAGTGGGTGTCGACGAGAAGCTGCGCACCCGGTTGCGCGACTCATTTTTTCAGACGGCGGATTGGATGCGGAACAGCCCCAGTTGAGGTCGTTACGCACGCAAGATTCACCGCACAGGGGCAGCCGTCCCCGGCTTCAACAAAACCACCAAGGCCCCGCCACCGCCTTCATCCCCGCGCGCCTGCACGAAAGCCAGCACGTCGTTCTTCTGGACCAACCAAGCCTGGACCCTGCCTTTGAGCACGGGCGTCTTGCCGGGTGAGCCGAGTCCCTTGCCGTGAATCACTCGGACGCAACGCCAACCGCGCTTGTGGACGTCGCGCAGGAAAGCGGCGAGTGCCTCGCGGGCTTGCTCGCGGCGGAGGCCATGCAGATCGATCTCCCCCTGAATGCTCCAGTCGCCCCTGCGCAATTTGCGAGTGACTTCAAGGCCGATGCCCGGCCGGCGGAAGCTCA
>JBKJTX010000358.1:0-4152 GCA_046590315.1 Ramlibacter sp.
CCCGCCTTCGCCTACCAGTTCGTTGATGCTCTGGTAGCCGCCAAGAGCGGTCTGGATCGCCCATTGCCCGGGCACATTGGCACACAGGCGCATGTTCGAGAGCATGTTCAGGCCCTCGATGTAATCGGCAGCGGGCTTCTTGTCGCCCGACACCACCAACCATCCCGCGCGGTAGCCGCAAGAGCGATAACTCTTGGAGAGCGAATTGAAGGTCAGCGTCAGCACGTCCTGCGAGAGGCTGGCGATGGCTGTGTGCTTCGCGCCGTCGTACAACACCTTGTCGTAGACCTCGTCCGAGAAGATCACCAGGTTGTTCTGACGCGCAATCTCGACGATGCCTTTAAGCAGCTCATCCGAATAGAGCGCACCGGTCGGGTTATTGGGGTTGATGACGACGATGCCCTTGGTGCGCGGTGTGATTTTGGCGCGAATGTCGGCCAGGTCGGGCATCCAGCCATTGGCTTCGTCGCAGAGATAGTGCACGGGTGTGCCGCCGGACAGGCTGGTCGCCGCCGTCCACAGCGGGTAGTCGGGTGCGGGCAGCAGCAATTCGTCCCCGTCGTCGAGCAACGCGTTGGTTGACATCGCAATCAACTCGCTAGCGCCATTGCCAAGGTAGATGTCGTCGAGCGTCACGCCCTTGATGCCCTGCTTCTGGGTTTCGTGCATCACTGCCTTGCGCGCCCCGAAGATGCCTTTGCTGTCTGAATAACCGGACGAATTCGGCAGGTTGCGGGCCATGTCCTGCTGAATTTCCTCCGGCGCATCGAAGCCGAACAGGGCGAGGTTGCCGATGTTGAGCCTGATGATTTTGTGGCCGTCTTCTTCCATCTGGCGAGCCGCATCCATGATGGGTCCCCGGATGTCGTACAGGACGTTGGCGAGCTTGGCGGATTTTTGAACGGTCTTCAAAGCCCCTCCGGGAGCGAGTTTTCGAGCGTGAAAACTATAATTTGACCATAGTTCTGCTAACTTTTAGTGCAGCGCAACAATAAACCGGCGGACCCAATCCATGAAGCTGCAACCGGACAAATTCGACGTGCAGGCCATCAGCGGCTATGGGCCGGGCTGGGTCGCAGTCAACGGTGAAAAGATCGCGCACAGCGTCATCGTGAGCTCAAGCGGCGAACGCATCGACTGGCGGGCCGACTGCTTTGAAGCGCTAGCCGCCGATCATTTCGCGCAGCTTGCACAGGTACAGGCCGAAGTGGTGATCTTCGGCAGTGGCTCGCGCATCCGCTTTCCCCCACCCGCGTGGCTGCTGCCGCTCATTCAGCGGCGAATCGGCGTCGAAACCATGGACTCTGCTGCTGCCTGCCGTACCTACAACGTCCTGGCTCAGGAAGGCCGCAGCGTCGCGGTCGCCCTGCTGGTTGAGCAGCTGGCCTGACTGGGCAAGGCCACCAAAGCGGTTTCAGGGTAAAATTGCAGGTCGCAACGGGATGCCCCGGCATCTCAGAACAGCAACGAGCAATCCTGTCACACGAGAAACAAATTCCATGGCGATCGTTGTCAACAAACCCATTCCCGAATTCGAAGCCAACGCCACGGGCGGCCTCAAGGTGACGAACACCACGTACCTCGGCCACGTGCTGGTGCTGTACTTCTACCCGAAGGACAACACGCCGGGCTGCACCACCGAAGCCATGCAGTTCCGCGACAAGTTCAAGGACTTCGTGAAAGCCGGCGCAACGGTGTTCGGTGTGTCGCGCGACAACTTGAAGTCCCACGACGAATTCAAGACCAAGCTCGAGCTTCCGTTCGAGTTGGTCGCCGACACCGAAGAGAAGATGTGCCACATGTTCGGCGTGGTCAAGAACAAGATCATGTACGGCAAGAAGGTCAAGGGGATCGAGCGCAGCACGTTCCTCATCGGCGCCGACGGCTTGCTCAAACAGGAATGGCGCGGGCTCAAGGTTCCGGGTCACGTCGACGAAGTGTTGAAGGCAGTGAAGCTGCTGAAGAAAGCGGCTTGACGTTTTGTAGCAACATGCAGGGGCCGTCGGTTGTGGTGCAATCTGGCTTGGGCATAATGAATTCATGCAGTTGATCCCGGCGCACCACGCCGTCACCGCAAAGCGCGTCCAAGCCGCCCGGCTCGCCAGGCGGCTTTTTCGTTTCTTGAGCTCGTCATTTGGGAATCCTCACATCCATGCCATTGCCCCCCGCCCCCATCAAGCGCGCCGCCCTGCTCCCGCCGGAGGCCTACGATGCTCCGGCCCGCTCCCCGCACAAGGCTTCGCGAAAATCGGAGGCGGTTCAGGTCGACAGCCCGCTGGCTGAAAAGCCCCAGGCTCAGGACGACTTTGATCCGCGCGGCGGAGGTGGGGAGATCCACCCCGAAGCGCTGCGCGACGCGCCCCAGGCGTACGTCGAGCATCCGGAGCCTGTCGCATTGAAGAAGCAGGTGATACCTGCGCAGCAGCCCGCTTCGCGTCCTGCCCGCAAGGCCAGGGCCGCCGGACCGAGCAAGCTCTTCGTGCTCGACACCAATGTGCTCATGCACGACCCGATGAGCCTGTTTCGTTTCGAGGAACACGACATCTTTCTGCCGTTGATCGTGCTGGAGGAACTCGACGGCCATAAAAAGGGCATGACCGAGGTCGCTCGCAACGCGCGCCAGGCGAGCCGCACGCTCGATGCCCTCGCGGGCGCGCAGGGCGCAGACATCGCCGCCGGTCTCAAGCTCAGCACCACCGGCCACCGCGAAGCGGGCGGTTGCCTGTTCTTCCAAACCTCGACCCTCACCAATCACCTCCCGGCGAGCTTGCCGCAAGGCAAAGCCGACAACCAGATCCTGGGTGTGGTCGCCGCACTGCGCGAGCTGCATGCACCGCGCGAGGTCGTGCTCGTGTCCAAAGACATCAACATGCGGGTCAAGGCCCGTGCGCTCGGCCTCGCCACCGACGACTACCAGAACGACAAGACGCTGGACGACCTGGAACTGCTTTATTCCGGCGCCATGGCCCTGCCCCCGGACTTCTGGGCCAAACACGGCAAGACGGTGGAAAGCTGGCAGAGCGGACAGCATACGTTTTACCGGATCACCGGCCCCATCGTGCCGAGCCTCCTCATCAACCAATTCGTGTACTTCGAGTCGCCGGGCGAGCCGAGCCTGTACGCGCGCGTGACGGAGATCCGCGCCAAGACTGCAGTGCTCAAAACGTTGAAGGACTACGGCCACCTGAAGAACTCGGTGTGGGGCGTGACCACGCGCAATCGCGAACAAAGCTTCGCGATGAATTTGCTGATGGACCCGGAGATCGATTTCGTCACGCTCACGGGCACTGCCGGCACCGGCAAGACCTTGATGGCCTTGGCTGCGGGCCTCACCCAGGTGCTGGACGACCGCCGTTACACCGAGATCATCATGACCCGTGCCACGGTCAGCGTGGGCGAGGATATCGGCTTCCTGCCGGGCACGGAAGAAGAAAAAATGGGGCCCTGGATGGGCGCACTGGACGACAACCTCGAGGTGCTTGCCAAGACCGAAACCAGCGCGGGCGAATGGGGTCGCGCGGCAACCAATGAGTTGATTCGCAGCCGCATCAAGATCAAGAGCATGAACTTCATGCGCGGCCGCACATTTCTCAACAAGTACGTCATCCTCGACGAGGCGCAGAACTTGACGCCCAAGCAGATGAAGACGCTCGTTACGCGCGCGGGTCCGGGTACCAAAATCATCTGTATGGGCAACCTGGCGCAGATCGACACGCCCTACCTGACCGAGGGTTCGTCGGGTCTCACCTTTGCGGTGGACAAATTCAAGGGTTGGCCGCACAGCGGACACATCACGCTGGCGCGGGGGGAGCGCTCGCGGCTGGCGGACTTCGCGAGCGAAGTCTTGTAGGCGAGTTAGGAAGGGTTGGCCGCTAAAGGCGAAGCCAGTACCGGCCTTCGCGTGCAGCCTCGCGCGAAGGCTGGGAGTATCGCGCATGACGTGGATAACCTCGTGGTTTCGCGCCAACGGCATCAACGGTTCAGGCCGGCAGCTGCGCCTCCAGTGCCGCAACAAGGTTGGCTAGCGGGCCTTCCAATGCCTGCAGGCACTGGCGCACCTGTGCCGCCGGATGCGCCTCGCGAATCGCGTGCTCAAGCGCCGCCGACAGCTCCTGGATAACGACGGCGCCGACGTTACCCGAGACCCCCTTG
>JBKJTX010000431.1:0-5919 GCA_046590315.1 Ramlibacter sp.
AGCAAACGTCAGCCGCCGCGCTTGCCGCGCGACAAGTCCACGCCCAACTGCTTCAACTTTCGATACAGGTGGGTCCGCTCCAGGCCCGTCTTTTCTGCGACGCGCGTCATCGAGCCGCCTTCTTTCGCGAGGTGGAACTCGAAGTACGATTTCTCGAATTCGTCTCGCGCATCGCGCAGCGGCTTGTCCAGCTCGAACAGCTGGCGCGCTTGCGGACCCATGTCTGCCACCGGTGGCAGGCTCTGCCCACCTGTCATCGCCGATTCAACGGTCAGTTCGGTGGCGGGCGCAGGCACCACGCCCGGCATGCCGGGTTTGCGCGGAACCGTACCATTGGTGCGCGTGAGCGCAGCTTCCACTGCCTTCAGCAGCTTTTGCATCGTGATCGGTTTTTCAAGAAACGATTGCGCACCGATCTTGGTGGCTTCCACCGCCGTCTCAATGGTCGCGTGCCCACTCATCATGATGACGGGCATGGTCAGCAGCCCGGCTGTCGACCATTCTTTGAGCAGCGTCACGCCGTCGGTGTCGGGCATCCAGATGTCGAGCAGCACCAGGTCGGGCCGCGATCGGCTGCGCGCGCTTCGGGCCTGCGCGGCGTTCTCGGCCAGTTCGACGTTGTGACCCTCGTCGTTGAGGATTTCGGAGAGCAGGTCCCGGATACCCAGCTCGTCATCGACCACCAATATGTTTGCCATGATTTCCAGCAGCGACCCATGCGGCCGACGGGGTCGGTGTTGTTACGCCGCAACTGCGAATGATAACGATACTTGAGCGCCTTGGATGCTGTTGTTTTCCATTCGATTTTTCAGGTCCACGCGGGCACCATGCTCATCCGCAATCTTTTTGACCACGGCCAGACCCAAGCCCGTGCCCTTGGCTTTGGTTGTGACGTAGGGCTCGAACGCCCGCTTGAGGATGTGCTCGGGAAACCCGGGGCCCGTGTCCTGCACCAGCAGGCGCGCGCGGCGCGACGTGGGATTCCATTGCGTCTTCACGGTCACTTCGCGCACTGCGCACCCCTCGGTGGCGTCCTGCGCGTTCTGCAGCAAGTTGTGGATGATCTGGCGCAACTGGTGCGCGTCCCCGAGGATCTTCGGGCACTCCGGATCGAGCTCCATGCGCACCGGCACGTGGGCCAATGCATCGCCACGCTCGCCGCCTTCTCGCGCGTAGAGCTGGAGCACGTCGGTCACCAGACCGTTGAGATCGACCGGCTTGAGTTCAGCCGCGGGTAGCCGCGCATAGTCGCGAAATTCGTTGACCAGCCGTTTCATCGCATCGACCTGATCGACGATCGTTCGCACCGACTTCGTGAGCACCGCCTGCTCGGTCTCGCCCAGCTTGCCGGTCAGCTTCATCTCGAGCCGCTCGGCGGAGAGCTGAATGGGCGTGAGCGGGTTCTTGATTTCGTGGGCGAGCCGGCGCGCCACTTCGCCCCAAGCCTGCGCGCGTTGCGCCGACACGATCTCAGATATGTCGTCAAAGACCAGCAGGCGCGCTGCCTTGCCCGGCGCGTCGACCGGCATTTCGGCGCCACGCGCGACGATGGTGATCGCGTTGTTGTCGGGCGATCCGGGATGCGCCGCGTTTAGCTCAAAGGATTGCTGCCAGTGGTCGAGGCCGTGCTGGCGGCGCTCATTCATGTACTCGTCGAATTGCTGCTGCACCGCGCTGCCGAATGTTTCCAGTCCCGCCACGCTCGAGAGCAGTTCACCTTCATTCGCGGCCAGCGGCACCCGCAGGATGCGCGTCGCGCCGGGGTTGGACGTCTGAATCCGGCCGTCTTCGTCGAGCACGATCACGCCGGCCGTGAGGTTGTCCAGGATGGTCTGGAGATTGGCACGCGCGGCGCTGACTTGCCCCATGCTCTCGTTGACTGCGGCCCGCGCATCGGCGAGTTGCTGGGTCATCTCGGCGAACGAACGCGTCAGCCCCCCCAGTTCGTCCTTACCCTGCAGGGCGGGCTTGGGGCTCAGGTCGCCGGCCGCAACTTCGCGCACGCCGGCGGCCAACAGCAGCAGCGGGCGCGCCAGCTGATTGCCGAGGATGATCGCCAGCAGCACGGCGCCCAGCACCGCAAGAAAAAGACTGAGCGTGAGCGTGCCGATGTACATGCGCCGTAAGCCCCCGCGTGCCAAGGCCCGCTCCTGGTATTCGCGGTTGGCTTCCTGCACGGCAATGGCATTGGCCACCAGCGTCGGCGGCAAGCTCTGCGTCACCTGCAGCACCCGGGGCTCACCCAGCACGCCGACACTGGGTTGCGACACCAGCGCCAGGGCCTTGATGCGGGCATTCGGCGCAACGCCCCCTGGCCCGGCTTCGTCCAGTCCTTCAATGATGGCCAGCGAACGCTGCGCACGCACGTTGCGGATCTGCTGCTGCGAAGGCCGTTCCGGATTGAGCTGGAAGCGTGACTCGCCCGCGCTCGCAATCAGTTGGTTGTTGCCGGTCCACAGAAGCACGTCGTTGGCCGGCAGCTGTTCTCGCAGGCGATCGAGCGCGAGCGGCGCGGAAGCGTCGGGCGTTTCCGCGAGCTGCATCGCCGCGGCTCGCGTCTTGCTCGCAAGGTCATTGGCCAGCGTATCAAGCGTGGCCCGCCCCAGGCTCAGGCCGGCATCGAGCGCACCCCCTACTTTCACGTCGAACCAGCTCTCGATGGAACGCGAGACAAACTGATATGACACGACGTAGATCAACAGGCCCGGCAAAAAACCCACTAGCGCGAAGATGGCGGCGAGCTTCACCAGCAGGCGGCTGCCGAATCTGCCGCGCCGCAGCCGCGACACCAGACGCACGCCGACCCAGAGAATCACCACCAGCAGCAGTCCTGCCACCACCATGTTGATGACGAAGAGGCGACCGTAATTGCGCTCGTACAGTTCGCGATTGTTGGTGGCCTGGGTCAGCAGGAACATCAGCACGATGCCGATCGCGACGATCACCGCCGCGCCCACGCCCACGGCCCAACGGAACGCCCGCGTGCTGCGGATGGCCGCGCGCGAAGGCGTAGCGGCCGGCAGCGCGCTCACTTGGGGCTCTCGAGCACGAGGCGCTGATTGCGCATGGCGGTGATGTTCCAGTCGGCATGGCCCACGGCCCCGATCTGGAACGGCCGGGGCAGTTGCGAAATGTCGAGCCGAAAACGGAAGTCGACGTTGTAGCGGGCGTCGGCATCGACCTCGGTCAGCTCCGCGATCTTCCAGTGCGAGATGCGGCGGACGACGGCGAGTGCTTCCTCCCGGGTCTCGAATGTCTGGCCCAGCGCCAAGCCGGAGTTGCCGATCGGCGTGGGGGAGACGACGAGGCGCCAGCGCCGCGTGAGCGGCTGGTACGACAGACGCATGTGGCGCGAGGCGCCGGCGATCTGCTTGTCATACCAGTACCAGCGGTCGCGCAGCAGCACAGCCTCGGCCACAAAGAACATGGGGATGCCCTTGGCGAGCGCGTCGTCGATCACGGTCGGCAATTCGAACTGAACGCTGGCCGAAAGCAGCACGCCCTCTTCCGTGCGTTCGACACGCAGCTGGGTGACCTCGGATACGACCTGTTCCGCGCGGGCAGGGGCCAGCGACAGGGCGCAGCAAGCCAGCACGCTCAGCAGAGCGTGTTCAAGCGCGCGGCGCAGCAGGCCCTTCCCCTGCGGATTTCTCCAGCAGTGCGTAATAAAAACCGTCGTGATCACCTTCCAGATTGTCCGGGACGGCATTGGGCTTTGCCCTGGTTTGGGGCAGTAAATGGCCGGGGGCGGGCCGCAAAGCGGCCTCTTTGTTGTGCGCAAGAAACGTTTGCACCTGGGCCTCGCCTTCGGCCCGAAACACCGAGCAGGTGCAAAACAAAAGGCGGCCTCCCGGCCGCACCAGTGGCCACAGCGCGCCCAGCAGCCGGGCTTGTATTGCAGCCAGCTGGGGAATGTCGCTTTCCCGGCGCAGCCAGCGGACATCCGGATGCCGACGCACGATGCCCGAGGCAGTGCAGGGCGCGTCGAGCAGAACGGCGTCGAACGGCTTTCCATCCCACCACTTCTCGGGTTCAACCGCATCGGCGGCGATGATGTCCGCGTGCAAGCCCACGCGGCTCAGCGTTTCCTGGATGCGTTCGCAACGCACGGGGTCAATGTCGAGTGCGACAACCTGGGCGTCAGCAAGTTCCAGCAGATGCGCCGTCTTGCCGCCTGGCGCAGCACACGCGTCGAGGATTCGCAACGTCTCACCCGGTGCGCGCCCGGCCAAGCCCTGCAGGAGCAAGGGCGCAGCCATCTGTGCGCCAGCGTCCTGCACCGACACCACGCCCTCGTCAAACCCTGGAATCCGGTGTACCGGCAGCGCCTGGGTCAGCACCACGCCATAAGCGCCCACTGCAACTGCTTCGACGCCTGCGTCTGACAAAATCGAGAGGTATTGAGCCTGCGAATTTTTCCGGGCGTTCACTCGGAGGGTCATCGGCGCCTGCCCGTTGTTGGCGTCCAGGATGGCCTGCCACTGGCCGGGATGGTCCTTTTGCAGCCGCGCGATCCACCAGCGTGGGTGATTCCATTGCGCGACCGGGTCTTTGTCGCTGACAGCGACCAGTGCATCGCGTTCCCGCAGGAAGCGCCGCAGGCAGGCGTTGATGAAATTCGCTTGCGCCTTCGTCTCATTGCCCCGCTTGGCTGCCTCGACGGCCTGGTCCACCAGCGTGAACACTTCATACGGCGCGTCGGCTTCGCGCCAGCAAAGGGCCAGCGCGGTACACAGCAGCGCGTCTGCCGCAGGCGGGGGTGCCCGCGCGGCGAGCGCGCGGCGCAGCGCCTCCGCCCGGCCCAGCTGGCGCAGCGTTTGGAACGCGAGTGCCTGCGCGCCAGGGCGCAAGCTGGTTTCAACAGTCGCCACGGCCTCTGTCGCCGAACGGCCGGCGCGCACGGCGGCAACAACGCCGGCGGCGCTTTGCAGCAAGCGCCAGAGTGGCGCGGAAGGTTCAGCCAATGGACGCGGCCGGCACGCCAGCGCCGGCGAAAGCCATGCCCCGGCCCGGCTTGAAGCCGAACACCCAGGCCAGAAGCAACGCTGGAAACTGAGCGATGCCTTCGTTGTAGCGCGTCACGGCGGCGTTGAACTGCTCCGCGGCGGCGTGCGTTTGCAGAGCCAGCTGAGCGCGGCGCAGCGTCAGCGTGTCAGGCAGGCGCGGACCGGCGAGGTCGTGCGCATCGTCGCGCTCAGCGCGTTCCCAAGCCATTGCCAACACGTCCTGGGCGGCGCTCAAGGCGGCGATCCCTTCGGGTTCCAACGGCCGCGAGCGCGCCGACGCGAGGCAGGCGGCAAACTGGGTCGCCGCGCCGTGCAGGCCCGACCAGAACGATCCCTCGCCGTCGAGCGATGCGGGCTGTGTGGCGTCGGGTCCAGGCAACTGGATGCGCACCAAGTCGATCTGTCGATTGAGTTCGGTTTCCAGCGTCGCGAACGCCGCGTTCGCATCCGCGCGCAGGCGCATCAGGCGGTTGTACGCGCCCACTGTCCAGAAGAGAGCGACGGCGGCGACGGTCCAGAGAACCACGGAAGAAGTCATCAGGCAATGCAATAAGAAAAACGCCCCGGCCTTTTACGAGACCGGGGCGCCAGTTTACGGCGAAAGCCGCAAGCGACTTGCCGCGCTTACTCGGTGGCCGCGCCTTCGCTCGCCTCAGAAGCCGCGGTGCCTTCGTTCAGGGTCGCGAGTTCGGCTGCTTCGGAGTCAGCGATGGCACGGCGCTCGGCCTCGTCCATTTGGTCCTTCGCCTTGCGCGCCAGGTGGTAGGCCATGCCGGTGCCGGCGGGGATCAGGCGACCGACGATGACGTTTTCCTTCAGGCCGCGCAGCTCGTCGCGCTTGCCCATGATCGCCGCTTCGGTCAGCACGCGCGTGGTTTCCTGGAAAGAAGCCGCGGAGATGAACGAGTCGGTC
>JBKJTX010000008.1:0-5211 GCA_046590315.1 Ramlibacter sp.
TACATCGGTTCCCGTTCCCATCGCAATCCCTACTTCGGCGGCAGCCAGCGCGGGCGCGTCGTTCACACCGTCACCCGCCATTGCGACGACGCGGCCTTCGGCGCGAAACCGCTGCACGATGGCCGCCTTCTCTTCGGGAAACACTTCCGCGACGACTTCGTCGATCCCCAACTCTTTCGCGACCGCCGCTGCGGTTGTCTTCCCGTCACCGGTCAGCATGACGATGCGCACGCCGTCTTCGCGCAGCGCTTTCAGGGCCGCTGCCGTTGTGGGCTTGATCGGGTCGGCGATCGCCACGAAACCGGCGAGTCGGCCCCCTAGCGCCACGAAGATGACGGTGGCAGAGCGGGCGCGTTGTTGTTCGGCCGCGGCTTGCAGCGGCAACACGTCGACACCATGTTCGGCGAGGAATTTCGCCGCGCCACTCACCAGCATGACGCCGTCCAGCTTGCCGACGACCCCCTTGCCCACGGGCGAATCGAAGTCGCTCACCTCGGAGAACGGAAGCTTGCGCTCCTGTGCCGCGGTCACAATCGCCATCGCGAGGGGGTGTTCGCTGGCCCGCTCCACGCTTGCGAGCTTCTGCAGCAACTGCTCGGGCTCAAAGCCGGCAGCTGCCTCGATGTGCACCACCTTGGGACGACCCTCGGTGAGAGTCCCGGTCTTGTCCACGACCAGGGTGTCCACCTTCTCCATCCGCTCCAGAGCCTCGGCGTCGCGGATCAGCACGCCTTGCTGTGCGCCACGTCCCACGCCCACCATGATGGACATCGGCGTGGCGAGGCCCAGGGCGCACGGACACGCGATGATGAGGACGGCCACCGACGCGACCAGCGCATATGAAAACGCCGGACTGGGCCCCCACAGCATCCACGCGAGGAACGTCAGCACGGCGACCGCGAGCACGGCGGGCACAAACGACGCAGCCACCGTGTCGGCCATGCGCTGGATGGGTGCCCGGCTGCGCTGCGCGGCGGCCACCATGTGCACGATCTGTGACAACAGGGTGTCGGCGCCGACTTTCTCGGCCCGCATCACGAAGCCGCCCGTCTGATTGATGGTGCCCGCGGTGACCTTGGCGCCGGGAAGCTTGGCCACCGGCATCGGCTCCCCCGTCACCATCGACTCATCGACAGTGCCCTTGCCTTCGATCAGCTCGCCGTCCACCGGCACTTTTTCGCCAGGCCGCACGCGCAGCCGCTCGCCGACGACGATTGAGTCGATCGGGGCGGTCTCATCGGACCCGTCTGCACGCACGCGCATGGCGGTCTTGGGGGCGAGGTCGAGCAGGGCCTTGATGGCACCGGATGTTTTTTCGCGAGCGCGCAGTTCTAGTACCTGCCCCAACAATACGAGCACGGTGATGACCGCTGCGGCTTCGAAGTAGATGGCGATCGCTCCCTCGTGGCCGCGGAGCTGGGCCGGAAACAGGCCGGGAGCGAGCGTGCCCACCACGCTATAAAGCCAAGCGGCTCCGGTGCCGAGCGCGATCAGCGTGAACATGTTCAGACTGCGGTTCATCACTGACGCCCAGGCGCGCACAAAAAAGGGCCAGCCTGCCCAGAGAACGACAGGCGTTCCAAACAGAAGTTGGATCCAATTGGAAGATTGTGGCTTCACGAGGTGCCCCAAGTCGAATACATGGCCACCCATTTCCAAGGCCACGACCGGCACTGACAGGACCAGACCGATCCAGAATCTAAGCGTCATGTCGCGCAACTCGGGGCTGCTCTGCGTGCCGTTTGCCGCAATCAAGGGCTCGAGCGCCATGCCGCAGATCGGACAGTTGCCGGGCGCGGACTGCCGTATCTGCGGGTGCATCGGACAGGTGTACTCCGCCTCAGGTGCGGCGCCGGACGTCCGCGCGACCGGACCCTTTGGCGTGGATGAGGAATGATGCAAGTGGGCGTGGTGCTGATGCGAGTCCATGTGTGCCTAAGTAGTGGGGGGCCGATCGGCATCGCCGGAACGTTCGTCTGATTGACAGTAGCATGCCGCGTGGCAACGTCGAACCGCTTGATCCAAATCAGCGCCAGCCGATCTTGCACGTCGATGATCCATATCAATTGAGCGCCGGCGACTGCGCATAGATTAGAAGCTTCGTGGCGCGCCTTTGCGCCGCACCCACCGGAGCTTTCAGTGCAACACAATTCCTTTTCTTCCCTCGCTTTCGGCGCGCTCGCCGCCCTCACTCTGTCGGGCTGCGCCGCCGTGGGGAACACGCACCCGTCAGCTCACGGCGCAGGCGCCGACAAGGGGGCGATGATGGACATGGCGTCCATGTGCCAGAAGCACCGCCAGATGATGGCGGCCAAGTCTGCGGCGGAGCAGCAGGCGATGATGGACGAGCACATGAAGAAGATGTCGATGTCCAAAGAGACGATGCAGGCACACATGCAATCGATGCAGGAGAGGTGCAAGTAGCCATGCGAGCGGCAGCTGCGGCATCTCGCGAGACTCAAGAATGGGTGCCGGGGCTCGCGCTCACCTGACGCGAACGGCTCGGAGGCCCGACGCCGATGGGCGCAGGCGCCGCGTGCACGATGCGGCTGAACAGGCGCTCGTATGACGGATCACTCATGCCGCCGGCGAGAGGGTCGCGGTCGGCAATAAACGCCCGATCCAGCTCAGCCCATTCGCCGGCTGTGAGCACCCGCTCGGCTACCGGCAGCACCTGCGTCTCTTCGATGCGCATGTGTTCGAGGTAGAACTCGACATAGTTCCCGGCAGCGGTTTCGAAGGGCGGCCTGCGCGATTCGCCCAGCAACTCCCACGCCAGCAACAGATGCTGCAACTCGCGGGCGCGCCCTTCGCCCTGCATGTGGTCCGATTCGAGCCGCTGTATCACCGGCATCAGCTCGGGCGCGCGCCGCGCCAGCTTGGGAAACAGGAGGTCGGACTCTTTGGGATGGTGACGTCGCTCCGGAAACTCGTCCATGTAAAAAAGCATCGCACGCAGCACGTCGAAAAAGCGCTTCGGTTCGTCCTGCGGTCCCTGCGCAACCATCATCAAAACCGAGCGTAGGATGGCCGCGACACTGACGTGTTCGTCGCGGATGACCTGGGCTGCCGGATGGGACATGGCTCGTCGCTTCAGTGCACCCGGGTTTCAAACGCGCGCGTGAGTCCGTGCAGATCGATGATCCGGATATGCTTTTTGTCGACCTCGAGCAGCCGCTGCTGCTGGAACGCCGAAAACGTCCGGCTTACGGTCTCCAGCTTCATTCCCAGGTAGCTGCCAATCTCGGCGCGCGACATGCGCAGGTGGAACTCGCTGGGCGAATAGCCGCGCGCCTTCATGCGATGCGAGAAATTGAGCAGGAACGCGGCAAGCCGCTCCTCGGCGTTCATGCTGCCCAGCAGCATCATTAAACTGTGCTCGCGCACGATCTCGCGGCTCATCAGACGGGTGACGACCTGCTGCAAATCGGGGCTTTGGGCCGCCACTTCGTTGAGGTGGGCATAAGGGATCGCACAAATTTCGGCGTCTTCCAGCGCCGTGGCCATGCTGGCGTGCACGCCCTTGGCGAGTCCGTCCAATCCCATGAGTTCGCCGGCCATGTGAAAATCGCTCACTTGCTCGCGGCCGTCGGCGAGGGTCAGACTCGACTTGAACGTCCCGCTACGCACCGCGTAGATGAACTGAAACTTGTCGTTCTCACGGTAGAGCGTCTTGCCGGCTTCGACCCGGCGGCGCGCGAACATTAACTCATCCAGGCGTTCCGTATCGGCGCCTGACAAGCCGCACGGCAGGCACAGGTCCCGCAAATGGCAAGTCGAGCACTGCGTCTTCAGCGGCGCAACGGGCGAGGAGCGGGTCATGAGGGGAGCCGGCGCAATAGGGATCAAGCGAGTCACATGCGGTGCGTTGAGTGTTGCGGTAGACATGGCAGTGGCTTCTTTCTCGGAATATTCAATGGGTGGGGTGCAAGCGAGCGCCGCTGACGGCATCGATCAGCTGGTCGAATTCAGCGGACTTGTCCAAAAATCGAACCGCGCCGGCGGACAGGTAGCGTTTGCGGTAGCTGGGGCCGGCGTGGTTGCTGAAGACGACGAAGGCGATCTCCGGTGCGGCGCGCCGCACGGCCTGGAGAACTTCAAGGCCTTGACCGCCATCGAGCTGCGCGTCGAGCACGACCACATCCGGGCGCGTAGCCAGGATGTCGTCGATACATTGCTGCGGAGTCTCGGCCTGACCCACGATCGTCATTGCCCGCGCGGCCAGGATCGCGGCCACGCGACTGCGTATGGCGGCGGAATCGTCGGCGAGAAAAACCTTCAGGGACTCGGTGCGAAGCATGAACGTACTGTCGTTCATGCATCCGTCCATGACCATCAGCGCCGGCTGAATCTGACCTTCGCGCCCGCCTGACCCGCCATAGGCGGATTCCTAGGCGCCCTGGTCGACCAGCCCGTGGCGAATGGCATAGCGCACCAGCTCGCTCTGATTGGCAAGCGCCATCTTCTGCATCAGGTTGGCCTTGTGCGTGCTGACGGTCTTGACCGAGAGCTTCAGCTGGCCAGCGATCTCCGTGACGGAAACACCCTCCGCCAGCAGCCGGAACACCTGGAATTCCCGGGCGGAGAGGCTCTCGTGCGGATGAGCCTCGCCACCCGGCATCGCGCCCAGCGCCAATTGCTCCGCCACTTCCGCTGACACGTAGGCGCCACCGCCGGCGATTTTGCGGATGGCCTGCTCCAGCTCGCCTGGCGCGCTGTCCTTGGTGAGGTAACCGCTGGCGCCCGACTTGATGGCCCGTACCGCGTATTGCAATTCCTGATGCATGCTTAGAACGAGGATGCGCAGCTTCGGCTTTTCGGCCTTCACCAGCTTGATCAGTTCCATGCCGCTGCGCCCGGGCATCGACAGGACCTGTACCAGCACGTCGAAATCCAATTCGCGCACGCGCTGCATCACCTCAGTGCCGTCTGCCGCCTCACCGGCGACTTGCATGTCGGGCACGCTGGCCACGATTCGCTTCAATCCCTCGCGGACGATCGCGTGGTCGTCCGCCATGACGATCCTGATCACGACGGGACTCCCGGCTGCAACGGGATATGCACCCGCACCGTCGTACCCTGCCCCGGCGCCGTGTCGATCACCACGTCCCCTCGCAGCAGCTGGGCGCGCTCGCGCAGACCCATGATGCCGAGAGACTGCGGCTTGCGCGGCGCGTCGAGCGCGAACCCTTTGCCGTCGTCACGAACGAG
>JBKJTX010000452.1:0-13838 GCA_046590315.1 Ramlibacter sp.
TTGGGTGCTGCCACAGCCCCGGCGGCGGGCTTCGGTGGTGCGGCACGGCGTCACCATCGTCGGCTACACCGATCTGGTGAGTCGCCTGGCCAAGCAGTCGTCCACCTTGTATTCAACCAACCTGCTGCGCGTGACCGAGGAGTTGTGCAAGACCAAGGACGGCGTCATCAACGTCAACATGGACGACGACGCCATCCGCGGCCTGACGGTGATCAAGGACGGCGAGATCACCTGGCCGGCACCGCCGATCAAGATGCCCGCCGCGCCACCGAAGCCCGCCGCCGGGGCTGTGGCAGCACCCAAGGGCCACGGCCACGGCAGCAGCGAGCCGATGTCCGCCAAGTCGCTGGCGATCGTGTTCGGGGCCGGGGCGCTGTTGTTCCTGTTGGTCGGCTTTTACGCCCCGGCCTCGTTTCTTGCCCACTTCACCGTGTTCGTGCTGGCCTGCTTCATCGGCTACATGGTGGTGTGGAACGTGACGCCGTCACTGCACACGCCGCTCATGAGTGTGACCAACGCCATCTCGTCGATCATCGCCATCGGCGCGCTGATCCAGGTCGCGCCACCACTCACGGGAGCGAACGCGGATCGGCCGTCGCAGCTGATCCTGGGCTTGGCGGTGTTCGCGTTGGCGCTCACCGCAGTCAACATGTTCGGCGGCTTCGCTGTCACGCGCCGCATGCTCGCCATGTTCCGCAAATAAAAGAAAGGCACGGACATGATCGCAGCGCAGAACCGCTTCAAGCAAGATCGCGCCCCCCTGGGGGGCAGCGCAGGACACGCAGTGACAAGCGTGGGGGTCCAATGAACTCAAGCCTCGCCACCGTTTCCTACATCGGCGCCACCATCCTCTTCATCCTCAGCCTGGGCGGCCTGGCCAACCCGGAATCCGCGCGCCGCGGCAACCTCTTCGGCATCATCGGCATGACGCTGGCCGTGCTGGCCACTGTGCTCAGCCCGCGCGTCACGCCGGCCGGCTATGCCTGGATCATTGGTGCGCTGGTGGTCGGCGGTGGCGTCGGCCTCTTCGCCGCGAAGAAGGTGCAGATGACGCAGATGCCTGAGCTGGTCGCGTTGATGCACAGCCTGGTGGGCCTGGCTGCGTGCCTGGTCGGCTTCGCCAGCTACATCGACACCTCGACCGTATTTCCCTCGGAAGCCGAAAAGGCGATTCACGAAATGGAGATCTATGTCGGCATCCTGATCGGCGCCGTCACGTTCTCGGGTTCCCTGGTCGCTTTTGGAAAACTCTCGGGCCGCATCGGTGGCAAGCCGCTGCTACTGCCCGGGCGGCACCTGCTGAATCTCGCGGGGCTGCTGGTGGTGATCTGGTTTGGCCGCGCCTTCCTGCATGCGCCCAACATCAACGCCGGCATGATGCCGCTGATCATCATGACGGTGGTGGCGCTCCTCTTCGGCGTCCACATGGTCATGGCGATCGGCGGCGCCGATATGCCTGTGGTGGTGTCGATGTTGAACAGCTACTCGGGCTGGGCGGCCGCAGCAACCGGCTTCATGCTCAGCAACGACTTGCTGATCGTGGTCGGCGCGTTGGTCGGCTCGTCGGGCGCCATCCTCTCGTACATCATGTGCCGCGCGATGAACCGGAACTTCCTGAGCGTCATTGCCGGCGGCTTCGGCACCGCCGGCGGCACCCCCGCTGCAGCGGGCGGCGCCGAGCCGGCCGGCGAGGTGGTGCCGATCAGCGCAGTGGAAACCGCGGAGCTGCTGCGCGACTCCAAGAGCGTCATCATCGTGCCCGGTTACGGCATGGCGGTGGCGCAGGCCCAGCACACGGTGTACGAAATCACCAAGCTGCTGCGCGCCCAGGGCGTCACCGTGCGTTTTGGCATTCATCCAGTGGCAGGCCGCATGCCCGGCCACATGAACGTGCTGCTGGCCGAAGCCAAGGTGCCCTACGACATCGTGATGGAGATGGACGAGATCAACGCCGACTTTCCGCAGACCGACGTGGCGATGATCATTGGCGCCAATGACATCGTGAATCCGGCCGCGCAGGAAGACCCGGCCAGTCCGATCGCCGGGATGCCCGTGCTGGAGGTGTGGAAGGCCCGCACCTCCATCGTGATGAAGCGTGGCATGGCTTCGGGCTATGCGGGTATCGACAACCCGCTGTTCTACAAAGATAACAACCGCATGTTGTTCGGCGATGCGAAGAAGATGCTCGACGAAGTGCTGACCGCGCTAAAACAGTAAGCCGCTGCGCACCTCGTCCCAGTCGAACTGCAGCTTTATGAAAGCCTCGGCGCCGCGCGAGAGTTGCGGCAGCGGAGAGCGCCCCTTGCTGAAGCTCGCGCCGGCATACAGCACGGTGCCCATCGACTTGCGCCAGGTGTAGGTGAGCGAGACCACCTTGGAGCGGTCATGTTCTTGCGCTACGCCGGCCTCTGGCTGGCGGTCCAGCAACCTGCGCTGCAGGATCACACGCAAGTCACGGCTGGCATCGAAGAACCAGATTGCCTTGAGCGTCAACGCGGCTTCGCGGTAGGTCGACTTGCCGTCGCGTTGCAGTGTTTCGTAAGACACGCGCGGCTCCAGCTCCAGCTGCCGCAGCGGCCGTGTGCGCACCATCAGGTTCAGCCGCGCGCCTGGCCGCACGGCATTCGCGGTCACGTCGGCCAGCTGTCCGACTGCAAACGATGAGTCAACCAAGGGCGCCCATTCGGCGGGGCTGAAGCTGTACGTGCCGGACACGTAGCGCTCGTCCAACGTCGGCGCGCCCGGCGCGGTGCGCACGCGCGACTGCGGATGCAGCTCGAGCGACGCCTGGGTATTGCGTGCCGCGGAAAACCAGATGCCGACGAAAGGATCGGATTTCACGGTCTCTCCGGTCTGCCGGTCGCGCGTGAGGTTGGCGTTGAAGTTGAACCAGAATTCATTGAACGGGCCCCACTGCCGACGCCCGAGCCCATAGTGCGCCTCGACACTGCGCACGCCGACCTGGTTGACGAAGCCCGAGTCGTGACGAAATCCCGCGCCGATGTCGTTCAAAGTGATGTCGGCCTGCTCGCGCTCCGTCTGGTTCACGGCCTTGACGTAAATGCGATTGCCTTCGACCGACGGGCCCGCCTGCAGCCCGGTGCCGCCGGCGTCCGGCAGCGCAGTCGTGCGCGATCGCAGCCACTGCGCGCGCAGCCGCAACGTGTCGTTCACCTGCCAGGCCAGGTCGGGCCCGGCCACGGTGTTCATGCCGCCGTCATTGGCGTAGCGGCGCGCGGCGAGGATGCCGCCCAGCTGCAGCGGGCCGACGTCGGCCAGCTCGCGGACAGCCAGTGTCGTGGACGCCGGCTGTACAACAGCACCGGTCGAGTACGCGCCGGGCAGAAGCACCAGGCCACCGCCGACGTCGTCGATGGCAATCGCCGTCCCAGCCTGTTCCGTGCCCCGCCAGGTTGCGCGCAGACCCCAGCGCGGCTGCGTGAAGCTGCGGGTGTAGAGGGCTTCGGTGGGTGAGCGGATGACATCGCTCGCCTCGAAAAAGAACGGCCGCTTTTCCGGGTACTTCAAGGCAAACCGTGTGTTGCCCCCCAGCTGCGGCACGTCGAGGTCGACCTGAGAAAAATCAGGCTTGATGGTTCCATCCAGCACCAGTTCGGGCGTCGGCCGCCACTTGATGTCCAGGGTAGGGTGCAGTCGCGTCTCGGTCACGACGGGGCCAGGAACGTCCTGCGAGCGCGCGCGGCGCAGCGTCAGGCTCGGGCGCACGGTGAGGAAGTTGGAGGCCTGCGGCAACTCGATGCCGCGCAGCTCTTGCATGTTGGCGATGAAGCTCGGGGCGTCGTTCGGTATGGGCGCCGACGTGTTCAGATGGAACTGGTCGCGCGGCACCCGCCGGGCGATCATGATGCGCCAGCTGCGCCCGGCTTCTCTCGTATAGCGCAGCGATGCAAAGGGGATGCGAAACACCGCGGTGTAGCCATTGGCATTGCGGTGGACCCGCGCATCGAAGTCGAAGTCCGGCGCGAAGTCTTCACTGTCGTCGGCTGCCGTGGACATCCCGTCGGCCGTGCTGCCCGCCGCACTGACCCGGAACCACTGCGCCGACTGCTTTTTGCCGATCGGGTCCAGGTACAACGCGACGAAGTCCTGCGTGCGTATCACGGCGTCGTGCCGCACCGGTGGGTCGCGAATCAAATCGGGCTGCGGGTCGAGCGCGGTGATGCCGACGTAGACCGCGCGCTCGTCGAAGAGCACCTGTACGCGTGTCTCGTGCAGAGGCTTGCGGCCGAATTCCGGGTCCCTGGTTGTGAAGTCGGAGAACACCGGCGCGCGCTGCCACGCCGGATCGGACAGGGTGCCGTCCATGCGCAAGCTCTCGCCGGGATGCAGGCGAGACGCGGTTATGGGCGCAGCTTCGCGGACTTGGGCTTGTGCGAGCGAGCCGGTCGCGGCAATCAGGAGGGCAACGAGCCCCCCGCGGATGAGGTCTGGCATTGGGTGAATGTGTGTCTTGCCCGCGCGCTCCGTGGGCGTCGCAGCGTGTCCAAGGACTGCTTGTTCGGTGCTGCTGCTGAGTATATCGAGCCCTCCCAGCGACCGTTCGCACCACGCAAGGGCCCTGTTTCCCTAGGTGGAAACCAAGGGGAAACCCCCGGCCGCGGCAGAGCACAATCCGCGAGGCAAGAACCCACGTGGAGACACTAAAAATGAGCGACATGAGCGACCGTCCCTGGCTGAGTTCATATTCACCTGGGGTCCCCCCGGATATCGACCCGTCGCAGTACGCGTCGCTGGTGCAGCTGATGGAAGAGGGCTTCCAGAAATTCGCTGCCAAGCCCGCGTACAGCTTCATGGGCAATGAAGTGAGCTTTGCGCAGACCGATACGCAAAGCCGCGCTTTCGCGGCTTACTTCCAGGGCCTGGGTCTCGCCAAGGGCGACCGCATCGCGATCATGATGCCGAACGTGCCGCAGTACCCCGTGGCCGTTGCCGCGATTCTGCGCGCGGGCTATGTGGTGGTGAACGTCAATCCGCTGTACACACCGCGCGAACTCGAACATCAATTGAAGGACTCGGGTTCCAAGGTCATCGTCATCATCGAGAACTTTGCACACACGCTGGAGCAGTGCATCGCGAAGACGCCGATCAAGCACGTGGTGCTGGCTGCAATGGGCGACCAGTTGGGCATGCTCAAGGGTGCGCTGGTCAACTACGTGGTGCGCAGGGTCAAGAAGATGGTGCCGGCATTCAGCCTGCCCGGCGCGGTGCGCTTCAACGATGCTGTGGCAAAAGGCACGCGCTCTGCGTTCCGCAAGCCCGACATCAAACCCGACGACGTGGCCTTGCTGCAGTACACCGGCGGCACTACGGGCGTCTCCAAGGGTGCGGTGCTGCTGCACCGCAACGTCATCGCCAACGTGCTGCAGTCCGAGGCCTTCAACCAGCCGGTGATGGACAAGGTTCCCGCGAACGAACAGCCCACGGGCGTTTGCGCGCTGCCGCTGTATCACATCTTCGCTTTCACGGTCGGCATGATGCTGTCGATGCGCACGGGCAGCAAACTGATTTTGATTCCCAACCCGCGCGACCTGCCGGCCGTCTTCAAGACGCTGCAGAAGGAAACCTTCCACAGCTTCCCGGCGGTGAATACGCTGTTCAACGGCCTGGCCAACCATCCGGATTTCAACACCGTCAACTGGCGGAACCTGAAGGTTTCAGTGGGCGGCGGCATGGCGGTGCAGGGCGCAGTCGCCAAGCTGTGGCTCGAGAAAACCGGTTGCCCGATCTGCGAGGGCTACGGACTTTCCGAAACCTCGCCATCCGCGACCTGCAACCCGACAACCAACACCGAGTACACGGGCACCATTGGCGTGCCGCTGCCCAGCACGTACCTCAAGTTGCTGGACGACGATGGCCATGAAGTGCCGCTGGGCGAGCGCGGCGAGATCGCCATCAAGGGCCCGCAAGTGATGGCGGGCTATTGGCAGCGGCCCGACGAGACCGCCAAGGTCATGACTGCCGACGGCTTCTTCAAGACCGGCGACATCGGAACCGTCGACGAGCGCGGCTACTACAAGATCGTGGACCGCAAGAAGGACATGGTGCTGGTGAGCGGCTTTAACGTGTACCCGAACGAAGTGGAAGACGTGGTGGCCCAGTTGGGCGGCGTGCTGGAGTGCGCCGTGGTCGGTGTGGCCGACGAGAAAACCGGCGAGGCGGTGAAGCTCGTGATCGTGAAGAAGGACCCGAACCTCACCGAAGCGCAGGTGCGCGACTACTGCCGCGCCAACCTCACCGGCTACAAGCAGCCCAAGGTGATCGAGTTCCGGACCGATCTGCCGAAGACGCCGGTCGGCAAGATCCTGCGCCGAGAGCTGCGCGACAAGAAGTAGTGCTCCGCTTCCTGCTCACCCGTTTCTCGCTGATCATCCCGACCTTCTTCGGGATGACCCTGCTGGCCTTTTTTCTCATTCGCCTGGTCCCCGGCGACCCGATCGAAACCCTGGCCGGCGAGCGCGGCATCGACGCCGTGCGCCACGCGAAGCTGCTGCAGGAATACGGGCTGGACCGCCCCCTCATCGTCCAGTACGGCATCTACATCAATCGCGTGCTGCACGGCGACCTGGGCAAGTCCATCATCACGCAGGAACCGGTCATCAGCGAATTCATTGCGCTGTTCCCGGCCACGATCGAGCTGGCCACCTGTGCGATTTTGTTTGCGCTGCTGCTCGGCATCCCGGCGGGCATCATTGCGGCGGTCAAGCGCAACTCGTTCTTCGACCACGGCGTGATGGCGACATCGCTCACGGGTTATTCGATGCCCATCTTCTGGTGGGGCCTGCTGCTGATCCTGCTGTTTTCGGTGCAACTGGGGTGGACGCCGGTGTCGGGCCGCATCTCGGTGCAGTATTTCATCGAGCCAACCACCGGATTTCTTCTGATCGATTCGCTGATCAGCGGCGACAAGGGTGCGTTCTGGTCGGCGTTCAAGCATCTGATCCTGCCGGCCATCGTGCTGGGCACCAACCCGCTCGCCGTGATCGCGCGCATGACGCGCTCGGCCATGCTCGAGGTGCTGGGCGAGGACTACATCCGCACCGCGCGAGCCAAGGGCCTGCCGCCGTTGCGCGTGGTCGGCGTGCATGCGCTGCGCAATGCGCTGATTCCCGTGGTGACGGTGATTGGCCTGCAGGTCGGTGTGCTCTTCACCGGCGCCATCCTCACCGAGACGATTTTTTCCTGGCCGGGCGTCGGCAAGTGGCTGATCGAAGCGATCGGCCGCCGCGACTACCCCATCCTGCAAGGCGGCATGCTGCTGCTCGGCACCATGGTGATGGTCGTTAACCTGCTGGTCGATGTGACGTACGGAATCATCAATCCGCGCATTCGTCGATGAATGCTCCTCCCCGAAGCGCCTACGGCGCCCCCCCCTCAAGGGGGCACAACCAGCGGCCCGGCGAAGCCGGTTCCGCGGTTGTCCACGAACAGACGGGTCCGCCCGGGCCGCTGCGCGAATTCTGGATTTCGTTTTCGGCGAACAAGGGCGCGGTAGCGGGCATGGTCATTGTCGCCGTGCTGCTGCTGCTGGCGCTGTTCGCGCCCTGGGTCGCGCCGCACGCGCCCGATCTCACCAACAGCGCCGCCTTTTTGAAGCCGCCCGCCTGGCAAAGCGGAGGCTCGGCGCAATTCCTGCTGGGCACGGACGCCATCGGTCGCGACATTCTCTCGCGCCTTATCTACGGCGCGCGCCTGTCGCTGTCGATCGGCCTGGGCGTGGTTGCGCTGTCTGTGATCGCCGGCATCGCGCTGGGCCTGATCGCCGGCTTTGCACGCGGCATCGTCGAGATCGCCATCATGCGTTTGATGGACATCGTGCTCACGCTGCCCAGCCTGCTGCTGGCGATCGTGATCGTCGCCATTCTTGGCCCGGGCCTGGTGAACGCGATGCTCGCCGTGGCCGTCGTGTTGTTGCCGCATTACGTGCGCCTGACGCGCGCGGCGGTGGTGACCGAGATATCGAAGGACTACGTGACCGCCGCGCGCATCAGCGGCGCCGGCACGCTGCGGCTGATGTTCACCGAGGTGTTGCCCAATTGCGCCGCGCCGCTGATCGTGCAGGCCTCGCTCGGTATTTCCACCGCCATTCTGGACGCGGCCGCGCTCGGTTTTCTCGGCCTGGGTGCGCAGCCGCCGTTGCCAGAGTGGGGCACCATGCTCGCCGATGCGCGCGAATTCGTGCTGCGCGCCTGGTGGGTCGTTACCTTCCCCGGCCTCATGATCCTGGTCGCCGTGCTGGCCTTCAACCTGATGGGCGACGGCCTGCGCGACGCGCTCGACCCGAAGCTCAAGAGATGACGCTCGTGACTGCTAGTCCCCTCCTCGAAATCGAAGCCCTCCACGTCGAATTTCCGACGCAAGGAAGCGTCATGCATGCCGTCGAAGGCGTGAGCCTGACGCTGCAAGAGGGCGAAGTGCTGGGCATCGTTGGCGAATCCGGCTCGGGCAAGAGCGTGGCCATGATGGCTTTGATGGGCCTCATCGCCTACCCGGGACGCGTGCGCGCCAAGACCTTGCGGTTTGCCGGCAACGACCTGCTGGGCATCTCCGACCGCGAGCGCAGGCGCTTGATTGGCAAAGACATGGCGATGATCTTCCAGGAGCCAACCACCAGCCTGAACCCGTGCTTCACCATCGGCTACCAGTTGGTGGAAACGCTGCGCCTGCACTCGCCGCTGGACAAGAAGAGTGCCCGCTTGCGGGCCATCGAATTGCTGGAACAGGTCGGCATCCCTGCGGCGCACACGCGCCTGAACGACTATCCGCATCAGATGTCCGGCGGCATGAACCAACGCGTGATGATCGCAATGGCGATCTCGTGCAACCCGCGCCTTTTGATCGCCGACGAGCCGACCACGGCGCTCGACGTCACGATTCAGGCGCAGATTCTCGACCTGCTGCGCAAGTTGCAAGAGGAGCGCGGCATGGCGCTGGTGCTGATCACGCACAACATGGGCGTGGTGAGCGAGATGGCCCGGCGCGTTGCCGTCATGTATGCGGGCCAAGTGGTCGAGCAGCGGGCAGCGGCCGAACTCTTTACGAGTCCGCAGCATCCGTACACCGAAGCACTGCTCGCGGCGTTGCCAGAGCGCGGGCCGGCCGGTCATCGCCTGGCCACCATTCCGGGTGTCGTTCCCGGCGTGTTTGATCGCCCCACCGGCTGTCTCTTCGCGCCGCGCTGTGCCCATGCCACGACGCACTCGATGACGGTGCGGCCGGAGTTGCGTGCCTGGCAGGGCGGGCAGGTGCGCTGTCACTATCCGCTGGGGGATCCGCAGCGCGGAGCGAACATCGAGAGCGACACGCCCGTTCCGGTCGAGGTGAACGCGTGAACGCGAGACCATGACAGTTGTCGTCGAAGCCAGGAACCTGCGCCAGGTCTACAAGATCCGCCGCGGCATGTTCCGGGAACCCGCGCAGTTGCAGGCGGTCGGCGGTGTGTCGTTCACGATCGAAGCCGGCAAGACGTTGGCCGTCGTCGGCGAATCCGGCTGCGGCAAATCGACGCTCGCCCGCATGGTGTCGCTGATCGAAAAGCCCACCGACGGCAGCCTGATGCTTGACGGAACCGACGCGGTGAACACGCCCGCCGCCGACAAGACCCGCTTGCGCCAGGCGGTGCAACTGGTGTTCCAGAATCCGTACGGCTCGCTCAATCCGCGCAAGAAGATCAGCGCCGTGCTGGAAGACCCGCTGTCCATCAACACGACGATGGGCAAGGCCGAGCGCGCCGAGCGGTCACGGGCCATGCTGGCTCAGGTGGGTTTGCGCCCTGAATATGCGAATCGCTATCCGCACATGTTCTCCGGCGGCCAGCGCCAGCGCATCGCGATCGCCCGCGCGCTGATGCTCAATCCCAAGTTGCTGGTGGCCGACGAGCCGGTGTCGGCGCTGGATGTTTCGATCCAGGCGCAGGTGTTGAATCTGCTGGCCGATCTGCAGGCCGAGTTCAAACTGGCGTATCTCTTTATCTCGCACGATCTCGCGGTGGTACAGCACATCGCGCACGAGGTGCTGGTGATGTATCTCGGGCACGTGATGGAGCAGGGGCTGAAGGCGGATATTTTCGCTCGGCCTTCTCATCCGTATACCCAGGCGTTGCTGGCGTCCACACCCGGCGTTGGGGCCCGCGACGTCGCGCGCATCGTCCTCAAGGGCGAGTTGCCGTCACCGCTCGATCCTCCGAGCGGCTGCGTGTTCTCCAGTCGCTGTCCGTATGCTGTCGAGCGCTGCCGGGCCGAACGCCCATTGCCGCGGCAGGTGGAGAACCGCACCGCTGCATGCCACTTCGCCGACCAGTTCCTGGACTCGGGGTTTCCCCGCAGTCCCCTTTCCCCATAATCCCGTTTTCCCTGGCCAAAAGCCGATCCACATCCCACAAGGAGTCCCGCATGAAACCGATCCCCTTTAGCAAGCATTTCGCGGTTGCCGCGCTCGCCCTCGCGGCTGCGTCCGGCGTCGGCGCCAAAACGCTCGTCTTTTGCTCCGAAGGCAGCCCCGAAAATTTTTACCCCGGCATTAACACCACGGGCACTTCGTTCGACGGCAACGAGCCGATCTACAACCGGCTGGTCGATTTCGAGCGCGGCGGCACCCGGGTCGTTGCGAGCCTCGCCGAGAAGTGGGACATCTCCGCGGACGGCCTGAATTACACCTTCACGCTGCGCAAGGGCGTGAAGTTCCACAGCCAGCGCGCCTTCAAGCCCACGCGCGACCTGAACGCCGACGACGTAATCTTCGCGTTCGAGCGCATGTGGAAGGAAGCGCACCCCTACTTCAAGGTCACGAGTAGCAATCACTCCTACTTTGACAGTGCGAGCATGGGCAAGCTGATCAAGTCGCTCGACAAAGTGGACGACCACACGATCCGGTTCGTGCTGAACCACCCCGAGGCGCCCTTCCTCTCCAACCTCGCGATGCCCTTCGCCGCGATCCAATCCAAGGAATACGCCGACGCCATGCTGAAAGCCGGCACGCCCGAGCGGATCGACCAGGACCCGATCGGCACCGGCCCCTTCTACCTGGTGCAATACCAGAAGGACGCCGTGGTGCGCTTTAAGGCCTTCCCCCAGTACTGGGGCGGCAAGGCCAAGATCGACGACCTGGTGTACGCCATCACGCCTGATGCCTCGGTGCGCTGGGCCAAGCTGCAAAAGGGCGAGTGCCATGTCATGCCTTACCCGAACCCGGCCGATCTGGAAGCGATTCGCAAGGACCCGAATGTTCAAGTGCTCGAGCAACCCGGCTTGAACGTCGGCTACCTTGCGTACAACACCACGAAAAAGCCGTTCGACGACGTGCGCGTGCGCAAGGCCATGAGCATGGCCATCAACAAGAAGGCCATTCTCGACGGCGTGTACCTGGGCACCGCGATCGCGGCCAAGAACCCGATCCCGCCGGGCATGTCGGCGTACAACGACGCGATCAAGGACGACCCGTACGATCCGGAAGGCGCGAAGAAGTTGCTGGCCGCCGCTGGCTTCCCGAACGGCATGACGACCGACCTGTGGGCGATGCCGGTGCAGCGTCCGTATAACCCCAACGCCAAGCGGATCGCCGAGCTGATGCAAGCCGACCTCGCCAAGGTGGGCGTCAAGGCCGAGATCAAGACCTTCGAGTGGGGCGAGTACCGCAAGCGCATGCAGAACGGCGAGCACCAGATGGGCATGCTGGGCTGGACCGGCGACAACGGCGACCCGGACAACTTCCTGCATACGCTGCTGGGTTGCGACGCCGCCAAGACCAACGGCTCCAACGTGGCGAAGTTCTGCCACCAGCCGTTCGAGGACCTTGTCCTGAAGGCCAAGACGCTGACCAAGCCGGCCGAGCGTGACGCGCTGTACAAGCAGGCCCAGGTGATCTTCAAGCAGCAGGAGCCCTGGTTCACGATCGCCCACGCCGTGCAGCTGAAGCCGGTGCGCAAGGAAGTCGTGGACTTCAAGTTGAGCCCGTTCGGCCGCCACAATTTTTACGGGGTGGATATCAAGGAATAAAACGCTGCGCGTTTTATTCTTTGTCTGAATGGATGAGAAAACCCGGTGAAGCCGGGTTTTCTCATGAGGAGGCTGCACTGCGCGTTGCTGCGTGCTGCCTGAGTGCCCCTGCGGGGGGTAGGCGACTCTCGGGAAGCGCTGCTGCGCGGGAACTAGCGGCGGTCCACCGACCAGGTCACACCCAGCGTCCAGTTCGGTGTCTTTGGCCCATGCAGGCCTTGCGCGCGGCTGAAGTCCACCCTCCAGCGGTCATTGGCGGTCCAACGGGCGCCGGCGCGCACGAAGTGCTTGCGGGCTTCGAGGTAGCGCTCCACGTTCAGCGACCAGTGCGGCGTCGCGGTCCATTCGGCCGATCCGCCGTAACGGGGCTGGTCGGCAGCTGCGTTGAGGAAATCGCGGCCGGCATTCACGTGCAGCGCCAAATCCGGGCGCACGGTCCAGGTGAGGAGGCCCATCACCGTCGTGCCCTGGTAACGCGGCGACCGATGCGCCTCCCATCCGGCGTTAACGGAAAGCCCCGCACTTACGCCCGGCCACCACTCTCGGGCCCACTTGGCTTCGATGGCTCGGCCGGTTCGGCTGGCGCCGGCATCGCGCGCGTGCGCGCTTGACAAGCCAAGTTCCACCGGACCGACACGGCATGTGGCGCCCGCGTGCAGCAGTTGCCCGGAGCCGGCATGCCGGATGGCCCAACTCTCGACTTCGCAGGTGCCGGGCTCCATGAGGCTCGCGTCGTCGACGCCGTGATGACCGCCCGCGGCGTACGTCGAGCAAGCTGCGGACAGGAGCGCTGTGGCAATGGCAGGACCGACGAACGACGTCACCGGAGCCAGCCTCGCTTTCGGAAGTACCACATCGGCACCAATGCGCTGGCCACCAGCAGCACTAGCACGTAGGGATAGGCGGCTGGGCCGAGCAGTTCGAACTCGGGGAACTTGAGGTTCATGCCGTAAATGCTGGCGATGAGCGTGGGCGGCAAAAGCGCCACGCTCGCCACCGAGAAGATCTTGATGATCTTGTTCTGATTGATGTTGATGAAACCGACGGTGGCGTCCATCAGGAAGTTGATCTTGTCGAAGAGGAAGGCCGTGTGGTTGTCCAGCGATTCGATGTCACGCAGGATCTGACGCGCTTCCTCGAACTGGCCCGCGTTGAGCATGCGGCTGCGCATCATGAAGCTCACCGCGCGGCGCGTGTCCATCACGTTGCGCCGGATGCGGCCGTTCAAGTCTTCCTGGCGCGCAATGTCGCCCAGCACTTCGCCGGCAAGCGTGTCGGTCACTTCGCCGGCCAGCACCTGCTTGCTGACTTTTTCCAATTCGTCGTAGATGCCCTCCAGCGTGTCGGCCGAATACTCTGCGTCCGCGTCGAAGAGTTTCAGCAGCACCTCTTTGGCATCCTCGATCAGGCCGGGCGCGCGGCGGGCGCGCAAACGCAGCAGCCGGAACACCGGCACGTCCTCGTCGTGAATGGAAAAGAGCACGCCCTTGCTCTTGAGCGACTCATTTACCAGGTTAAGAATGAACGCGACGCGCACGGTACGCGGCTCGTTGTCGTCGGCGATGAGGAAGTCACTGCGAATGTGGAGTTCGCCGTTGTCTTCTTCGTAAAAGCGCGCGGACTCCTCGATGTCCTCGTCCATCGCGTCTTCCGGGATGGACAGGCCGAAGTACTGCTTGACCCAGCGCTTTTCTTCCAGCGTGGGCGATTCGAGGTCCACCCAGATCGGCTGGAATTTGGAGAGCTCTTCCAGCGACTCGATCTCTTCCTGGAAGAGCCGGCCATTGGCGAGCGTGAAGATGTTGAGCATGGCTCACTCCCATGAGT
>JBKJTX010000145.1:0-4323 GCA_046590315.1 Ramlibacter sp.
TTCGCAGCCGAGTGCGGACCACTTCCAGGTACCCGCCTTCGCGACCATCGCTGAGCTTGGCGCTGTGATGACGATTGCCCCGCTCGCAGTCTTGCGACCCGCTGGCACTTATGCGCAGTCCCCGCTGATGCTGCGTGCAACGGCTCCGCCGCTTGCCGTGCAGCACTGCTGTTTTCGCATCTGATCTTCCGAGCCTCGTAGTTCCTGCCTGCGCGCGCGCGCGAGGGCAAGTGTCGATGTTGTTCGGAGGTATTTATGTCTTTCTTTTTTCGCGGCCTTGGCGTCGCTGCCTTTCTCTATGCGGTGGCTTCGCCTGCGGCCGCGCAGGCATTGAGTCTGACCGAAGCGCAACGCCTCGCAGTGGCGCGCTCGCAGCAGATCGCGGCGCAGGACGCCGCCCTGCGCGGGGCCGCCGAGATGGCCGTGGCCGCTGGGCAGCGGCCCGACCCGGTGCTCAAACTGGGGGTGGACAACCTGCCCATCAACGGTCCCGATCGTCTGAGCCTGTCACGAGATTTCATGACCATGCGGCGGATCGGCGTGATGCAGGAATTGCCGCGCGCCGAGAAGCGGCGCTTGAAGGTCGAACGGGTTGAGCAGGATGCCCAGCGAATTCTGGCCGAGCGCGAGCTCGCAGGCGCGGTCGTGCGCAAGGAAACCGCCGTGGCTTGGCTTGACCGCTACTACGCGCAGGCGACGCTGGACCTGCTGCACGATCTGGCGGATGAGGTCAGGCTGCAAATCAAGGGCGCTGAAATAGCGTACCGCAGCGGCCGCGGTAGCCAGGTGGATGTGTTCTCGGCGCACGCCGCCCTGGCGACGCTGGACGACAGGCTGCAGCAGGCCGAACGGCAGGTGCGCAATGCGAGGCTCACGCTCGCGCGGTGGATCGGCGGCGAAGCGAACCGTCCACTCGCGGCCATCCAGACCGATGCCGATCTGCCGAGCGCAGAAAGTCATCGCCCGGCCGAGCATCCGCAACTGGCCGTCCTCGCCGCCCAGGTGAAGGCCGCGGAGACCGAGGTGCGGCAGGCCGAGGCCAATGCGCGGCCGGATTGGACCGTGGAAGCCGCGTACCAGCAACGCGGCTCCGCCTACTCGAACATGGTGTCGATCGGGCTGTCGATTCCGTTGCAGCTGGACCGCGCTCATCGGCAGGACCGCGAAACCGCGGCAAAGCGGTTTGCTGTCGAGGAAGCCCGCGCCAAGCTGGCCGATGCGCTGGCAGCGCATGAAGCGGAGATCGCCGTCGCCGCCAGCGACTGGGAGTCGGCCCGGCGCCGCGCGGCGCGCCTTACTTCCGCACTGCTGCCGCCGGCCAAGCAAAGAACGCAAGCCGCGCTCACCACGTATCGGGCGGGCAAAGGCGATCTCGCGTCAGTCTTGTCCGCGCGTCGCGATGAGATAGACGCCCGCCTGCAAGTCCTGACGGTCGAGACCGAAGCCGCACGTGCCGGGGCCCAACTGGCCTACCTCACGACGCAAACGCCCATCACAGCACGATCGGAGCAGCCATGAAAAAAAGCCTTTTCGCCGTTGCAGCCGTGGCTTTGGCCCTGCTGGGCGCGGGCGGCTACACGCTGTACCTCATGGGCACGAAGCAAGGCGCGGCGACTGCGTTGCCCGCGTCGCCCGCCGAAACCAGCGCTCCCACGGCAGGCCCGCAAAGCATTGCCGAGGGCGAGCAGGCGACCCGGCGGCACATCAAGGACGGCGTCAAGGCCGGTGACACCGACCCCGCGACCGGCCGCAAGATTCTTTACTACCACGACCCGATGGTGCCCGGGAACAAGTTCGACAAGCCGGCCAAATCGCCGTTCATGAACATGATGCTGGTGCCGGTCTACTCGGAAGGGGATGCCGATCAAGGCAAGGTCACGGTGAGTCCACGCGTTCAGCAGAACCTGGGCGTGCGCACTGCGGTGGCGAGCGAAGGCGTGCTCTCGCCGCAGCTCGCCGTGGTGGGCACGATCGCATTCAACGAGCGCGACCAAGCCGTCGTGCAGGCTCGGGCCACCGGCTACGTGGAGCGACTGCACGTGCGCGCCACCCTCGACCGTGTGGCCAAAGGGCAGGTGCTGGCGGAGCTGTACGTGCCGGAGTGGGTGGCCGCGCAGGAGGAGTTCCTGGCGGTGCGCAAGCTCCAGGGCCCGGGACTCGATGCGGTGGCCGACGGCGCGCGTGCCCGCATGCGGCAAGCCGGAATGGCCGACGACCAGATTCGCCGAGTCGAAGCTCGCGGCCGCCCCGACGCCCGCGTCGCCATCGTCGCACCCGTCGCCGGCTTGGTGACGGAGGTGGCCGCGCGCGAGGGCATGACGGTCATGCCGGGCGCGACGCTGTTTCGCATTACCGGTTTTTCCACCGTCTGGGCGCTGGCCGAGGTTCCTGAGAGCCAGGCTGCGCTGCTGCGCCCCGGCGCAAAGGTGCGGGCACTGGCCGTTGCCGTCCCCGGCGTTGCATTCGACGGCCAGGTGCAAGCCCTGGTGCCCGACGTGAGTGCGGCAACCCGCACCTTGAAGGCTCGGGTCGAGTTGACCAACCCGCGCGGGCAACTGGTACCCGGCATGACGGTCTCCATGCAGTTCATGGACATTCGCCCCGAGAAGGCCCTTTTGATTCCCACCGAGGCGGTGATCCAAACCGGCAAACGCGCCGTGGTGATGGTGGCCGAGGACGGCGGACAATTCCGGCCGGTCGAAGTGCAAGTGGGCATCGAGAGCGGCGGTCAGACCGAAATTAAGCGCGGCCTGGTCGCAGGGCAACGTGTGGTCGTGTCCTCGCAGTTCCTCATCGACTCGGAGGCCAGCTTGAAGGGCGTCGAGGCTCGGCTCAATGCCGCGGGGGCCTCTCCGGCTGTTGCGGCCGCTCCGGCCATGCCGAGCATGCCGGCCGCGGCTTTACCCGCCGCCGCGGCACCCACCCACACCGGTGAAGCCAAAGTCGAAGCTGTCGGCCGCGAGGCGATCACGCTTTCGCACGGCCCGATCGCGTCGCTGAAGTGGCCGTCGATGACGATGGACTTCAAACCACCGCCGGCCAATGCGATGCCGCCGAACCTGCGGCCCGGCGACCCGATCACGTTCGAGTTCGTCATGGAAAAAGACGGCCCGCCGCAGATCACGCGCATTTCGCCCGCGCCCGGACAACCGCGCGCGGCAGGGAGCGGCAAGTGATCGCCCGGCTGATCCGCTGGTCGATCGTCAACCGCTTTCTGGTGCTGCTGGCGGCGGCCATGGTCGGCGCCTGGGGCATTTACTCGGCGTCGCGCACGCCACTCGACGCACTGCCCGACTTGTCCGATGTGCAGGTGATCATTCGAACAACGTACCCGGGTCAGGCGCCGCGCATCGTCGAAAACCAGATCACCTATCCGCTCACGACAACCATGCTCTCCGTGCCTGGAGCGAAGACGGTGCGCGGCTACTCTTTCTTTGGCGACTCGTTCGTGTATGTGCTGTTCGAAGACGGGACCGATCTCTACTGGGCGCGCTCTCGGGTACTCGAGTACCTGAATCAGGTGCAGTCACGGCTGCCGCCGTCAGCCAAGGCATCGATTGGCCCCGACGCCACCGGCGTGGGCTGGATCTACCAGTACGCACTGGTCGACCGCAGCAATACCCACGATGCAGGGCAGTTGCGCGCGTTGCAGGACTGGTTCCTCAAGTACGAGCTCAAGAGCGTGCCCAATGTGGCGGAAGTCGCGTCGGTCGGCGGCATGGTGAAGCAGTACCAGGTGGTGCTCGACCCCGACAAACTCGCGACCTACAACATTCCGCACACCAAGATCACCGAAGTTATCCAGAAGTCGAACCAGGAAAGCGGGGGCTCCGTGTTGGAGCTGGGTGAAGCCGAGTACATGGTTCGCGTATCGGGCTACCTGCAAACGCTGGACGACTTCCGGCAGATTCCGCTCACGACGTCTGCCGCGGGCGTGTCGGTGCGCCTGGGCGATGTGGCGCGCATTCAGGTCGGACCCGAGATGCGGCGCGGTATCGGTGAGTTGGACGGCGAGGGCGAAGCCGCGGGAGGCGTGATCGTGATGCGCTCGGGAAAGAATGCATTGGAGACGATTGCCGCCGTCAAGGCCAAGCTCCGAACCTTGCAGGCGGGCTTACCCAAAGGTGTGGAGATCGTGCCGGTGTACGACCGCTCCGGCCTGATCGAGCGCGCGGTCGATAACCTGAAGGTCAAACTGATCGAAGAGTTTGTGGTGGTGGCGTTGGTGTGCTTTCTCTTCTTATTCCACCTGCGCTCGGCGTTTGTCGCGATCGTCTCGCTGCCGCTCGGAATACTTGCCGCCTTCATCGTCATGCACTACCA
>JBKJTX010000134.1:0-3510 GCA_046590315.1 Ramlibacter sp.
TCTCTCGAGTGAGTTTTGGGCAGCTCTGTGCGCACGTACGGCCACGACCGCGCACCCATCGCGCACATGTGTTCGCACGTCACGGCTTCGCTTCGTCGCATGCACGGGAGCGCCGCCAAGCAGCGGCGCCTCCGGCCTCGCCTGCGCAGGGCGCGCCCCTCAGATTTGCCGATACGCGGTAGCCCATCTTGCCACCCGCGCCAAGAACTGTGACTTTCTTCATGATGCTATCTCCGTGATGAAATTCAATTCGATTAACTGCGAACCCGTCCACCCGGCGCGACCGGCATCAGCGATCTCCTCGCGCCATGCCAAAATAATCTGCTTTGCCCATTTGGCCGCCCTTCAACGCGATCTCCAGGCCGTCGAACTTTGGGTCTTCGGAATAGCCACGGCATAGCGGAGCCCCCGGTGTCAGTTCGGCAAGCATCTCCAGCCCGTACAACCCCAGTTCCTGCGTGGCATAGCTCGAAGTATCGCCGCCTGCCACAACCACGCGCCGCAGGCCGGTGCGCGCAAGCAGATCGCGGGCGATTCGTCCGAGTGCCGTGCCCAATGTCTTTGCGGTGTTCCCCGAACTGCCGCCGGAACCCCCCGTCAGCGTTTCGCGGGTCGCTCGAATGCTCGGATCGTCGGGGCCGGCAGCGGTGTAGATCACCACGCTCTTACCCGCAGACAAAGCGGACTGCGCACGCTCGTACAAAACCCGGGCCGTGGTTTCCATCCCCTGCGGGCGGCACAACTCCTCGGTGGGGGCGCGAATGCAGTCGAAGCCGTGCTCCGATGCCCATTGAATCTGCGCCGCCGTCATCGGCGAGGCGCTGCCGGACATGACCAGCAGTTGCGATACCGGCGCGACGGGCTTGAACGTTGCCCGGGCGGCCGGGATCACGCCGCTTGCGCGCCAGTGCGCTGAGAGCGCGTATTCGACGCCAGAGGATCCGATGGCGAAGTGTTGTGCACGCTGCGCTTGCTGCCAAATCAGGCGGCCGACCATGCGCAGGCTTGAGTCGTCGGCGCAGTCGTAGAGCAGCAGATCGGGTTTGCTCTCCAGCTTGCGGGCATGGCGCGCATCCACGCTGCCCTCGTCGCCCGCCAGCTCGGGCAGGCTCATCAATCCGATGCTGGCTTGCGTCTGGCGCGACAAGTGCACGCGCAGATCGGCCTCGTGCATGGGAGTCACCGGATGGCGCGACATGGTCGGATGCCGGTCGAGCCGGAACACGTCATCTCCCGCCGCCGCGAAGTGGTTGCCGAAGATCGTGTAACGCCGCAACGGCGGCGCACCGGCCAGCACCGACATCGTCCGGCCGTCGTTCAATGCACGGCGCGCCAGGTCCGCCACATGGCCGATGCTGCCGACCTCGGGCGCAGAATCGAAGGTGGAACACACTTTGTAATGCGTGAGCGGCGCGCCCAGGGACCACAGCTCGCGCAGGACCGGCTCGAGTTGCGCGTCCATTTCAGCCGGAGACATCGCGCGGCTGGTGCCCGCTACGCCGATGCAGCGCAGATTGGGAAACTTCTGCTGCAGGAACTCTGGCGTGGGCGGCGACAGGAACAGCACGGTGCGCAATCCCGACAGGGCGAGCGCCTCCATCGCGTCGGTGGACCCGGTGAAATCGTCGCCGTAGAAGGCGAGCAGTAGATTCGAGCCCGTCGCCATCAGCTACGGCCTCCGAATTTTTCGATCGCCGCCCGAAGATCGGGATGCGTCTGCGCATATCCTTCCAGCGTCGCGCCGGCAAGTGCGGCCTCCCAGCCCTGCTGCATGCTGCGCACGCCGGCGGCGGTGCCTCCCGGGTGCGCGATGATGCCGCCGCCGGCCAGGTGAATCACGTCGATGGTGTTCGTGGCGGCATAGATCGGCAACGCCGAGCCGGCCCATTGCGCGGACGAGATCGCCGGCATGACGCGATAGTCGCCCAACAGCGGAGTAAGGCAGTCTTTGATCGAGCGGCTCACCTCATCGTTGGTCTCGTAGAATTTGCTGTTGAAGCCGCCCACGTGCAGATGGTCCACGCCCGCAAGCCTGCACAGCTTCTGGTACGCGGTGAAACCGATGCCAAGCAGCGGGTGGCGCGCCATCGCGCCGAAATTTGCACGGTGGCCATGGATCGGCAACGCGCAGTGGCGCCGCATATGCGCAAGCGCTGCGAAGCCGACGCTGTTGATGTTGATCATCACGCAGGTGCCGCCGTGTTTCTTCACCAAGTCGTGGCCGCGCAGCATGTGGTCCACATCGCCGGTAATGTTGAAGGCATACATGGCCTTCTTGCCGGTGGCATCGGCTACGCGCTCTATCTCGCGCATGACCGCAGCAATTCGCTGAGCCAGCGGCGCATACGGCGGATCCGCCTGCAGCTCGTCATCCTTGATGAAGTCCAGCCCGGCCGACGCCAGGTCGCGCACCAGCTTGCATAGCGCCTCGGAGGACAGGCCGATGCTGGGCTTGACGATCGTCCCGATCAGCGGGCGGCCCGACACTTGAACAAGCTTGCGCGTACCCTCGATGCCGAAACCCGGGCCGGGGTAGCGTTGTGCGAATGCCTGCGGCAGCTCGAGATCCTCGAGCCGAATTCCTGACAGTTCCTGCAGCTCGTACAGGTTGCCTGCCACGGTGGCAAGCAGGCTGGGAAGCGAAGGGCCGAAGTTGTGCAAAGGAAACGAGATGACTACGCGGCCCCGGTGGTATTCCGTACGACCCGCACCCGAATTCGGCGCCTTGCTGCCAGGCAGGCTCGGCGCAGGTACGGTGTCAAGCTGTTCGATACGCACCACCTGCGCTCCGAAACGCTCCTTCAGTTCGCTGGTTTCGCCGGGGACGGAAACGAACGTGCCGCTCGATTGCTCCCCGGCGAGTACGGCCGCAGCATGCTCAAGCGAGTGCGGCGTCTCGATCAGATAAGTTGCAAAAACTCGATCCTGGTTCATGACGGCTTCTTTTTCTTTGACCTGAAATTGGCGCTACACGCCGAGCTGGGTGGCGAGATCCATGAGGTCTCGGCGACGAAGTCCTCGATGCCTGCGCCGTCGTGCGCGGTGTCTGGCCTTCGCTTGGGTCCGTACTCGAGCGGACGTGTAACAAGCGCCGTGCGCAATCCGACCTTGCGCGCGGCGATCAGGTCGTCCACGTGGGCCGCCACCATCATGCCCTGGGGCGCTGTGGGACCCAGGAGTCTGGCAACGCCCAGATAGGCTTCGGGTTCGGGCTTGTAATGCGCGAACAGTTCCACCCAATCCACGTCGATGCCTTTGCGCTTCCCGAGCAGTTCCCCCTCCTGCATGATGGAACCACGCCAGTCCACGACCGTGCCGAATACATCGAAAACGAGGGCGTTCACCGCACTACGCGGATCGGATTGCGCCGGCGGATCGCAGTGGCTTGCTCCCCCGGCTGCCTTGGCGTTGCCAGCTGCCAGCCAGCCAAGGGATGCCGCGCGCGCCCACGGCAATGAAGTCGGGGCGCGCGAGGGGCGCCTTACCGTGCTCTGAACTCATGTTCTCGCC
>JBKJTX010000160.1:0-3945 GCA_046590315.1 Ramlibacter sp.
GCATGCGCCGCTTGAGCTCGGCGTTCTGCGTGCGGTACTGCGAGATGGACTTCTTTAAAGCCTGGGTCTCGCCGCGAACTTCCTTGCGGGAAACCCTGGATATTTCACTCTTGAGAACGGTTCCGATATTGGGCATGGAATGGTTTGCGTCTAGGTGCCTGGGCGGGCCGGTCTGCGCCGGCTGCTTGGCCCGGTTAATGGATCCCGAACATCTATCTTAGCCCCGCAAGCTGCGATAGAAGTAAACCGTGTCGCAGAGACTGCCGTCCGGCAGCAGAGCGTACTCGGGAATCGTGCCCACTCGTTGCCAGCCGCTGCACTCGTAGAGGCGCTTCGCATCCGCGCTGGCAGTGTCCAGTACCAGCAGCCACTTGCCGTGGTCGCGGGCGGTCTGCTCCGCCGCCTGCATGAGCAACGCGCCCCAGCCGCGGCGGCGTCCGCGCCGGTGCACCAGCATTTTTGCAACGTCGGCGCGATGGGGCTGGTTCTCGGGCAACTCCCAGATCAGCTGCACCGTGCCGACGATGCCTTCAGCGTCTTCGGCCACCAGCAAAGCACGCCCGCCGCGCGCCACGCCCTTGGCCACGCTGCGCCAAAACGCCAGAGCTTTGTCGCGGGTCATCGGTTGCATGAAACTCACGGAGGCACCGCCATCGACGCAGTCGACAAGCACATCGGCGAGCTGCGAGAGTTGTTGTTCGGTCACGGTCTGGAGGAGCCGGACTGGAAGCACGCCGGGTGATGGGTCGAGGGTCATCTCATCTCCGAAAGTGGGTGGCAGGCACAGTGCCCAGGACTACCGCATAGCGCGCAGCCTGGCGCGTGGGATTGTGAAATGCGATCGGCCGATCGAGCACCAGTGCAAGGCAATCACCCGTCGCGAGGCGATGGAGGTCGTCCCCGTAGTGCACGTCAATCCTGCCTTCAAGTACCCACACCTGTTGATGCATGAGCGGTTCGCGCTGCCCGGTCTCGTACGCCACGCGCGCCTTCCCCGGGAACGACACCTCGACGATCTGGATCGGTGAGCCAGCAAGCGGGGGCGAAACATTGCGACGCACGTAACCTGAGTGCGGGTCGCGCCAGACGGGTTGGTCGGCATGACGCGTCACAGGAACGTTCGAAGGGTGCGGCGGATCGAACAGCGAGGCCAGCGCAACGTTGAGTCCGACGGCGAGTTTCTCGAGCACCACAGCCGTGGGGCTGCTTTCGCCGCGTTCGATGACCGAGATCATGGAGCGGCTGACCCCACTTCGACTCGCGAGCGATTCGAGCGACAAGCCGCACTCGGCCCGCAGGCCGCGCACGCGCTGAGCGATCCGTTGATTGAGGTTGGAGTCGAGTTCCTTCATAAAGGAAATATTTTCCAATATACGGGAGCCTCAGTCAAACGCAACAAATAGCAATCCTACGACCATCCACTTGGATGGTGCTAAGATGTTGCCATGCCGAGAGCCAGCACCAAGTCCCTGACCGCCAGCCCCAAGCCCATGGACGAGAAAATCACCATCAACCTCGGCTGTGTCGACCTGGGACAGATCGATCTGTTGGTGCAGGAAGGCTTTTACGCCAACCGCACCGACCTGATCCGGACCGCCATCCGCAACCAGCTCGGCTCGCACGGCGAGGCCGTGCGCCAGGCCGTGTCGCGCCAAACATTGTCGCTGGGCATCCGGCACTTCAGCAAAGCCGATCTGCAAGCGGCAAAAGCCTCCGGGCGCAAGCTCCAAGTACGGGTGCTGGGCCTGGCCTCGATCGCGCTCGACGTCACGCCAGCGCTCGCGCTGGATGCGATCGAGTCCATCACCGTCCTGGGCACGCTTCATGCGAGCCCAGCCGTCAAGGCCGCGCTCGCCAAGCGAGGCGGCTGATATCTACAACACGCACACACAAACAACCCAAGGGTCCGCAGTATGAACACCCTCTTTCGCCGCCTGATGAAAAATGCCACGCGCCTCACCGGCAAGGGCGATCTCCAGGCCGCCACCAGCGCCATTCAGAAGGCCCTGTCCAGGTCAGGCCGTGCTTCGGTCGCAGCCGCCAATGAACCCGGTATCCATGACGTGATTGACGTCGCAGCACGCGACCTGAACGAGCCCGTTGCCCCGCCGCAGCCCGTGCCGCGTCGAGCAGACGCGACACCCTCCCCCACAGGAAAGGGGCGCTTTCTCGCGGGCACCTACTCCGAAACGGCGGCAGGCCAGCGCGCCTACAAACTCTACGCGCCACCCGAAGCCGGGACCGCGCCGCTGCCCCTGATCGTCATGTTGCACGGCTGCACCCAGAACCCCGACGACTTCGCTGCGGGCACGGCGATGAACGAGCTGGCAAAGGCGCAAGGCTTCTTCGTTCTCTATCCCGAGCAATCGGCGAACGCCAATCCGCAGCGTTGCTGGAACTGGTTCAAGCACAGCCACCAGGCGCGCGGCCGCGGCGAGCCCGCGCTGCTCGCAGGCATGACGCGCGAGGTGATGGCGCGCCACGCCATCGACCCGGCGCGCGTTTACGTCGCAGGCCTCTCGGCCGGCGGCGCGATGGCCGCCATCCTCGGCGACGCCTACCCCGACGTCTTTGCAGCGGTTGGGGTGCACTCGGGCCTCGCCAGCGGCGCGGCCAAGGATTTGCCCTCGGCGCTGAGCGCTATGCGTAGCGCCTCTCAAGGTCCACGCGCTGCAGCTAGCGGCGTACCCACCATCGTTTTCCATGGTGACGCCGACGGCACTGTGCATCCCGGCAACGGCCAACAGGTCATCGATGCCAGCATCGCCGACGGAAGCGTTGTGGAAGCGCAGCAAGGCGTGTCCGCCGGTGGACGGCACTACACACGGCAACTGCATCGCGCCGACGCAAACGGACCGGTGCTGGCGGAACACTGGGCGGTTCATGGCTCAGCGCATGCCTGGTCCGGGGGCAGCGCCAAAGGCAGCTATACCGATCCGCAGGGACCTTCTGCCAGCAACGAGATGCTGCGCTTCTTCCTGGAGCATCCGAAGCCGCCGTTTCAAACCAAGCCACCGCGCTAGCCCTTTCGGGCCAGCATCCGGCACTTCCTGTTCGGCCCCGGGATAATGCTGCATGCATCCATCCCTGTGGGGCCTGGTGGCGTTCGGTCTCGTGGTGCTCCTGGTGATCGTCATCTGGTCGATTCGTCGGCATCGCGACCCGGACCTGCACATCGAGTGCGAATGGCCCATCGATAAGCTCGTTCCGTCGCTGGCGGGTCTGACTCTGGGCACCGCCGTGGGCGGAAACCTGGTGGAGGTGCTCGAGAACGGCGCGTTCTTCGACGTTGTGGTGGAGCGCATCCGCTCAGCCGAGAATTCGGTTCACTTCGAGACATTTTTGTGGAAAGACGGCCAGCTGGGACGCCGGGTGGCCGACGCGCTTTGCGACCGGGCGCGCGCCGGCAAGCAAGTCCGCGTCATGCTGGATGCCACTGGCTCCAAAGAGGCAGGCAAGGACACCGTCCGCAACATGCGAGACGCGGGCTGCAAGGTACGCTTCTTTCACAAGCGATCCCTGCGCAACCTGGGCGTTCTCAACGATCGCGATCACCGCAAGATGGTCATCATCGACGGCCGAGAGGCTTTCGTCGGCGGCCATTGCATCGTTGACGAATGGCTCGGCAACGCCGAAGACGGCCTGCACTACGGTGACGTGAGCGTGCGCCTGCACGGGCCCATCGTGCACAGCATCCAGGGTGCCTTCAGCGAGAACTGGGCGGGAGAAACGGGCGAGCTGTTCGTTGGCGACGATGTATTTCCGGAGCTCAAAGCGGTCGGCGAGTCGGTGATCCATGCCGTTTTCGCCAAGCCGGAAAATTCAGCGCCGACAGTCAAGATCCTGCATCACACTGCAATCTGCCTGGCCCGCAAGCGCATCTGGATCCAGAATCCCTACTTCATCCCGAAGGCCTCGATCGCATCAGGCTCCGGGATGAAGTAG
>JBKJTX010000171.1:0-12072 GCA_046590315.1 Ramlibacter sp.
GCCAAGGCGGCGGTAGCGACCCCCCGTCGGCGAAACTGCGAGTAGATGTGCAAGTCGTAGATATAGGCCACTCGCCGCTCGCCTCGGGGCGCCTCGCCGAGCCACACCGTACCCATCACCTCGCTGCTCTCGTTCTCGACCAGGAACAGCCAGTGGCCGGGCGTCTGCAACCCCTGCTTCAAAAAGCCATTCAGCTCGGCCCGAGATTTTTCCTCCGCGACGCCTGCGTCCCAGCGCCCCGACGAGACCGCGTCCCTTGAATAATTCGCCACCGCATCGTCGACAAAGCGTTCGTAAAAATCTCCCGGCATGGGCGTGAGCTTGACCCTCATGGGAACTCGCGGTCCTGCAGCGGCAAGCGCTCACGCAGTGCGCGCATCACGCGCTCTACCTGCCGGGCCCGGGCCTCGCCGAACCCGCGGCGGAACAGCCGCATGCCCGGGTACCACGGCGAATCCTCCCGTTCCAGCAACCAGCGCCAATCAGCATTGGGCGGCAGCATCACCCAGGTCTCTTTGCCCAGCGCGCCCGCCAGATGAGCAATGACGGTGTCCACCGTGATCACCAAATCCAGGTGCTGAATCATCGCCGCGCTGTCCGTGAAGTCGCTCCAATGCGGCGTGAGGTCGACAAGTTGTTCCGGCCCGGGCGCCACGTCTGTCAGCGCGCCGGCGCTGGCTTTTTGCAGACTGAAGCACTGAACCTGAGGCAGGTTCAGCAGCGCAATGAGTTGCGACAGCCGCATCGCGCGGTTCGCATTGTTCACCTGCTGCAACGAACCGGACCAGGCGAGGCCCACACGCAATCTGCCGTCGGCCGGCGGCATGCGGCCCTGCCACTCTTCGAGTTTCGCCGCAGGCACGCGCAGATACGACACACGCGCCGGAATGTTGGCAAGCGTCGTGCCGTAATGCAGGGGCAAGTCCAACAGCGCCGCGTGATGGTCGGCCCGCAAGTGCCTTTGCGGCGTGAGACACACCACGTCGTCCAGGCTGTGCTCCACCAGGGCGACGAGTTCGGGCTGGACCACGCCATAGACGGTGGCGCCGTCGGCCTGGAGCATAGGCACGTAGCGCAGGAACTGGATCACGTCACCCAGCCCTTGCTCGGCATACACAGCAACTGTCCGGCCGCGCAGAGGCTGTTCAGTGCGCCCCCGCCATTCATGCTGCGGATTGAAAAATGAAGGGCGCTTCATCCGTTCCGTGTCGCGCCACCGGTTGGCGTAGAGGCGCCAGCCTTCGCCCAGATGGCCGGCCAGGAGGAGCGTGAACGCCAGGTCGATTTCGGCCAGCGCGAAGCCAGGCATGAGCTCCAAGGCTCGCCGCAGCTGCGCCTGCGCCTCGTCCAGTCGATTCAAATTGAGAAGCGCGGTGCCCAGGATACGGACCGCGTACGGATGTAGCGGTGCGAGTTCAACGGCTTTGTGCGCGTGAACCAGTGCGCCCTCGAAGTCCTCGACCCGCCAGAGCACGCCCGACAGGTCCACATGCGCTTCCATGAAGTCGGGCTTGTGCGCAATGGCTTGACGATACAGTGCCACCGACTTCTCGATCGCGCCGGTTTGCTCCAGGCAATAGCCGAAATGCAGCAACGTGGCGGGGTCTTGGGGCTGCAGCTCGTAGAGGCGCGTGTAGGCGGGTAGCGCTTGCACGAACTGGCTCTTGCGCAGATAAAGATCGGCCTGCATGTTGAGCAAGGTGAGGCTGTCCGGGTTGACGGCCAGCGCCGCAACCAGGAGCGGCTCAACCTCCTCTTCTCTTTGCTGAGTTGTAAGCAACCGGGCCAATTCCAGCCAGAGGTCGGCGCGTTGCGGGGCCACCCGGCAAGCATCGCTCAGCCACGCTGCTGCGACCCAGTTGTCACCTATGCCCTGGCAGGCCTGCGACAGGCCCACGCGCGGCTCGGCCAGGAGCGGCTGCCGCTGCAGCGCAATCGCGAACTGCTGCAAGGCTTCGTGAAAACGACCGCCGGCGAGCAAGGCAACCCCCTGCTCCATGGGGTTGACGATGCCCGTCAAGCGGTTGCCGGGACGAGGAAGTCCCGGCTGATGCGGCCGCCCAATTCGTTGACGCGGTCGAGGAATTGTGTGAGGAAGGCGTGCAGCCCCGTCGCCAGAATTTCGTCGATATGGCCGTACTGCAAGTCGGCGCGCAACTTGCCCGCGCGACGCTGCGTTTCCGACGACTGGTCGTTGGCGACCATCGCGAGGTTGCTGACCACTTCATTCAGGCTGGCGTGCAAGGATCGCGGCATGTCCGCCCGCAGAATCAAAAGGTCGGCCACTCGCTCGGGCTTGATGACGTCGCGGTAGACCTTCCGATAGATCTCAAAGCCCGAAACGCTGCGCAAAATCGCGCTCCAGTGATAGAAATCGTATTCCTGGTCTTTCTCGCTGGCGGCGCCGAAGAAGTCGCTTTGCACAGCGTGGAACTTCACGTCGACCAGCCGCGCGGTGTTGTCGGCGCGTTCAAGAAACGTACCCAGGCGCATGAAATGCAATGCCTCGTCCATGAGCATCGTGCCGACGGTCACCCCGCGCGACAGGTGTGAACGGAATTTGACCCACTCGAAGAACTGGCCCGGGTCGCGCTCGGACTCTCCCGCGCGCAGCATGCGCCCCACCTCCAGCCAGGTCTGGTTCTGCGTTTCCCACGCCTCGGTCGTGAGCGAGCCGCGCACGGCGCGGGCATTCTCCCGCGCGGCCTTGAGGCACGACACGATCGACGATGGGTTGCTCTCGTCCTTGACCATGAATTCCATGACGCGTCTGGGCGTGATCTCGCCGTGCTTGGCGGTGTAAGCCGGCAGCAGTTCGCTGATGGACAGCAGTCCCTGCCAGCCGACTTGCGCCACGGCGGCGGATTGCGGCAGCAGCGACGTCTGGTAGTTGACGTCGAGCATGCGCGCAGTGTTTTCGGCCCGCTCGGTGTAGCGGGACATCCAGAACAGGTGATCGGCGGTTCGGCTCAACATCGCTTGCTTTCTATCAGTTGGGGACAGAGCTGAAGATCTGTCCCGCAATCCTCTAATCAGTTGAGGACAGAGCTGAAGATCTGTCCCGCAATCCTTTTAATCAGTTGGGGACAGAGCTAAAGATCTGTCCCGCAATATTTCACAATTCCATAATCCAAGTGTCCTTGGTTCCGCCGCCCTGGGACGAATTGACGACCAGCGAGCCTTCCTTCAGCGCGACGCGCGTGAGGCCGCCGGGAACCATCTGCACCTGCTTGCCCGACAGCACGAAGGGCCGCAGGTCGATGTGGCGCGGTGCGATGCCGCTTTCCACGAACGTCGGGCAGCTGGAGAGCGAGAGCGTCGGCTGCCCGATGTAGCCGCTCGGGTTGGCTTCGATCGCCTTGCGGAAATCCTCGATCTCCTTGTGCGTGGAAGCGGGCCCGACCAGCATGCCGTAGCCGCCCGCGCCGTGCACTTCCTTCACCACCAGGTCTTTCAGATTGGCCAGGACGTACTTGAGGTCGTCGGCTTCCCGGCACACAAAGGTCGGCACGTTCTTGAGAATCGGTTTTTCTCCCAGGTAGAACTCGATCATCTTGGGCACATACGGATAGGTCGACTTGTCGTCGGCGACGCCGGTGCCGATGGCATTGCAGATCGTCACGTTGCCGGCGCTGTAAGCGCTGACAAGGCCGGGGCAACCGAGTGTCGACGTGGGCCGAAACACAGCGGGATCCAGAAAATCGTCGTCCACGCGGCGGTAGATGACGTCCACGCGTTTGGGGCCGCGCGTCGTGCGCATATAGACAAAGCGATCCTTGACGAAGAGGTCCTGCCCCTCGACCAATTCGATTCCCATCTGCTGCGCGAGGAAGGCGTGCTCGAAATACGCGCTGTTGTACATACCGGGGGTCAGCACCACCACCGTCGGGTCGGGCGCTCCCGGCTGCGCGCTGGCGCGCAATGTTTCCAGCAGCAAGTCGGGATAGTGCATCACCGGCGCGACTTTGTGTGCGCTGAAGAGATCGGGAAAGAGCCGCATCATCATCTTGCGGTCCTCGAGCATGTAGGAGACGCCGCTGGGCACGCGCAGGTTGTCTTCCAGCACGTAGTACTCGCCCTCCCCCTGCTCATTCGGCGCGCGCACGATGTCTACGCCTGCAATGTGCGAGTACACGCGATGCGGCGTGTAGACCCCCATCATCTCCTTGCGAAACTGGCTATTGTTGAGTATCTGGTCCGCCGGAATTACACCCGCCCGGATGATCTCCTGCTGGTGGTACACGTCATGCAGGAAGCGGTTGAGCGCGGTAACGCGCTGCACCAGGCCCTTTTCCAGCGTCGCCCATTCATGGGCGGGGATGATGCGGGGGATGAGATCAAACGGAATCAGCCGCTCGGTGCCGGCGCCTTCTTCGTCCTTCGCGCCGTACACGGCGAAGGTGATGCCGACGCGGCGAAAGATCATCTCCGCTTCTTCGCGGCGCGCTTGCATCGTGTGCTGCGGCTGACGCGCCAGCCATTGGGCGTAGTCCTGGTAGTGGTTTCGGACGCCCTGCATCTGCGATTGCCTTTGGCTTCCCTGCGACTGGTCCTGGAACTGGATCTCCCCGCTGCCCGGCAATTGGGAGAACATTTCGTCGAATTTGTGCATGAAGCGAATCTCCTGGCCACAGGATAGCAATTTCCGGGCCTCGCGCGGCGCGAAACCCGGCGTGCTAGGGCCCGGGCACAGTCCGACGCACCGCTGCCGCCAGCGCCGCCACCGCTTGCGACATTTCCCCCGGCCCCGCTTGCGCCCAAAACGCCAGGCGCCCGCGCAAGGCATCGATGTGGATGCGCATTTGGCTCGGGTCGGCACGATCGATTCCGTGCGCGAAGTACTGGGAGACGAAGCTGGCGCTGGCGCCCAGCGACACAACGAGCGCGCAAACCAGATCGGCAGGAACCAGCAGGGAGCTGTCGCTCGGCCGGGCCAGCCGGCCGATGGCAAACCGGCGTGAACTGGCAACCACACGCTTCGAGATGGTTTCCAGCAGCGGGTCGATCAGCATCTGGAATGGCGATGCATGGCCTCGACTGATGCCCATATCGTTCAGTCCCACATGGATCTCGAAATCGCGATCGCTGTCCAGCAACGCGTCGAGCTCCTCGGCCGCCTGCACGGTTTCGAGCAACAACACCGGTATCGCACGCGCATCGACGGCACGCACGAATTCAAGCGCTTGCGCCGCGCGCGAGAACATCGGCAGCATGACGACCTGCGCGCCGAGGGCAAGCGCCTGCTCGAGTTCATCGCGACCGCCTGAATCGAATGGGTGAATGCGGGCAAAGAGCCGGGCTTCCCCTACCTGGGCGGATACTGCACGCAGATCTTCCAGCGTATGTCCCGCGATCCAGCTGGGCCTCGAAAACTGACGTTCAGCTTTTCCACGCACTTCGAGGTCGACCCCAATCCGGTCGATTCCAGCCGCCTGCGCCGCCGCAGCGTGCAAGGGGTCGGACGTCATCAACGTCAGTACGAATCGGGCGGGAGCGGGCATGACACGGAGCTGGCGTATCCTATCGCACGGCCACGCGCGCGAACCAACGACTATGGACAACGGCAAAAAAGACTTGCAATCGGTAGAGCCCGGAGGCCGCATGAAGCTGCGGCTGCCGCAGGACGTCCAGACGCACGAGATGCCCAACATCGTGACCCGCAATGGCATCACCACAGAAATATTCCGGCCCGATTGGGGTCTCTCCCCCGAGGACGTGCGTCACATCATTCACGTGCGCTTGCATGCGTTCGCCGTCAGCGCCTGGCACCGCCACACCCTGCAAACCGACCGGATTTTCGTCACCGATGGCAGCCTTCGCCTGGTCATGTACGACCCACGCGAAGACTCTTCCACTTGCGGGCTGGTGGCGCAGTTGCAGCTGAGCCGGTACCGGCCCATGCTGGTCACCGTGCCGCCTGGCATCTGGCACGGCCTGCAGAACATGGCGGGAAATGAGTGCGGCTTCGTCAACTTCTTCGACCGGCCCTACCGGTACGAGGACCCTGACGAGTGGCGCCTTCCAATCGACTCGCCGGAGATTCCCTACCAATTTCCGAAGCTGCCGTGACGCAGGCAGCGCTGAAGCGCGCGGCGCTGGCGCTACAAGGGCTCGAGGAGGGCCGCGTGGCCGAGGCGGAGGCGACCGGACGCGAGCTGATCAAAGCGCATCCGCGGCTGGCAGTGGGCTGGGCGGTGCTGGCGGAAGCGCTGGCGCGAACGCCTGCGGGCCACATCGAGGCAGCGGCGGCTTATGCAAGCGCCCTCGAATTGCAACCGGGATGGAACGACCTGCGCGCGAAGTGGGCGGACTTCCTGCTGCGAAGAGATCAGCTCGAGGACGCGACTGCGCAGGCGCGCACCGTATTGGAGGACGACCCCGTCCATGCATCGGCCCGCTTGACGGTGGCGGAGGCCGCACTGCGGCTGGGACGCGAGGATGAAGCTTTCAGCGAACTTGAAGCCCTCACCACACGCAATCCCGGTTTCGCCAATGGTTGGATCCAGCTCTCGTGGCTTCGGCTGCACCGCCGCGAGGTGGACGCCGCACTCGAATGCGCAAACCATGCCGTCGCGGCGAACCCGCGTTCGGGTCTGGCCCATTCCCGGCTCGCCGAAGCACTTTGCGCGAGCGGCCGATCGGACGAGGCGACTCCGCACTTCGATCGGGCTATTGCGCTGTCGCCGGCACTGCGGTCAACCCCCGGCAAGCGACTCCTAGCGCTCTCCTATTGTTCCCAAGTGTCGATCGGGGAACTGGTTCATGCGCACCAGCTGGAGGGCGCGCGGCTGGCCGATGAGGCAGGCCCCCCGATGCCGCAGTCCGGGCCGCGACCGGCGCAAGCGCGGATCCGCGTCGGCTACGTCTCGTCGGACTTTCTGGGCCACGCCGTCAGTTTCTTTTTTACGCCGACATTGCGCGCACACGACCGCAGCAAGGTGGCTCTGTACGCTTACTACAGCCAGCCCTTGCGTCAAAACGATGGGTCGGGCACCTCCACCGGTTTCGACCACTGGCGCAATTGCGCTGGCTTGACGGATGACGACTTGGCGCGCCAAATCCGCGCCGACGAGATCGACGTGCTGATCGATCTCAGCGGGCACGCCGCACACAACCGTCTCGGCGTGTTTGCTCGCGCGCCGGCGCGGGTGCATTGGCAATGGTTCGGCTATCCCATGCTGACCGGCTTGTCGGCCTTCGACGCGAGGCTGACCGACCGTTGGCTCGACCCGCCCGAAGCCAATCCGGCCGGCGAACGACTGCTGCGTCTGCCCTCGCGCCTGGCGTGGGCGCCGGGCCATGCGTATCCGCCCGTCGCCGGCACGCCTTGCCTGGCGGCAAAGCCTTTCACGTTTGGCAGCTTCAACGGCTTGCGCAAGATGAACCGGCCCTTGCTCGAATGCTGGGTGGCCATCCTCGCCGGCGTCCCGGGCTCGCGTCTGCGCATGGGCCACATGGATTCGGCGTCGTTCGAACGCGAGCTGCGCGCGATGCTTCAAAGTGCGGGAGTGGACCCCCGTCGGCTCGAAGTCCTGCCCACCTTGGGCCTGAGCGTTTACTTGGCGGCGCACGCCGAGATCGACCTGTTGCTGGACAGTTTCCCATACAACGGAGGCACCACGACCATGATGGGCTTGTGGCAGGGCACTCCGGTGTTGACCCTGGCAGGCTCTTACGGCGTTCAGCGCTTGGGCGCGAGCTTGCTGATCCAGCTCGGTCTTGAAGAACTCGTGGTGGGCAGTCAGCAGGCGTACGTGGCGCGTGCGATAGAACTGGCTCACCAGCCAGAAAAGCTGCAGTTGTGGCGCGCAAGCCTGCGCGAGCGCATCCTGTCGGCGCCGCTGGGACAACCGCGGGTGGTGGTGGGCGAGCTGGAGTCGTTGATGGCGCAGGCGCTCGACAGACGCACTTAAGGAACGCGATGGTGCCAGTAGCGTGACTGCAGTTGGCGCTGGCATGCCACTTGCCCGGGCCGCGCCGATGCCCAGAGCGCAGCGCCGCAGTGAGGCGAATCGATCACTTCGATGCCGCGCTCCCGGTAGCGCTCCAACACCGGCGGCGCCGGGTGCCCGAAGCGGTTGCGGTAGCCAGCCTGCGCGATCGCAAACGCGGGCTGCACTGCGTCCAGGAAGGCGGCGGTCGAAGACGTCTTGCTGCCATGGTGCGGCACCAGCAGCACGTCGGCCCGGAGCTCGGCGCCAGCCGCCACCAGGCGCGCCTCCTGCGCCTGTTCGATATCGCCCACCAGCAAGGCCGTGCGCGCGCCGTTGGAGATGCGCAGCACGCAGCTCATGGCATTGGACTTGTTGCCCGCATCGTAATCAGCGGCCAGCGGGTGCAGCACCTGAAAGTCCACGCCATCCCATTGCCAGCGTTGCCCCGCCGCGCAGCGCGTCGCCCGCCGCACGGCCTGCAGCTCGTGGCTGTCTTCGATGGACGAGAGCAGCGCCGCTTGCGGCTGCATCGCCAGCACGGCGGCGGCGCCGCCGATGTGGTCGCTGTCGCGATGGCTCAGCATCAAGGTGTCTACGCGGGCGTCCAGTGCTCGCAGCAGCGGCACCAGCACGCGGTGCCCCGCGTCGCTCTCGGCGCTGTAGCGCGGCCCGCTGTCGTAGACCAACGTGTGGGAGGCAGTGCGCACGAGCACGGCGTTGCCCTGCCCAATATCGGCGGCGAGCAATTCGAACTCCCCTGGCGCGGGAGCGGCTGCTTGCCAGAGCAACACCGGCAGCATCAGCGGCACCCCCAACATGCGCGCTTGCCAAGGCAGCCGCATGGCGAGCAGCAATCCGCCGACGACGCCCGCCGCGCCGGCCCACAGCGGCACCGCGGGCATGGACACCGTCGCGAACGGCAACGATGCGAGCCACTGCAAATAGACCTCCATCGCCTGCACGGCCCACGCCGCCACAGCCCACAGGGGCTTAAGCGCGACGCCCGCCATGGCCAGCGGCGTGATCACAAGCGTCACCCAAGGAATCGCCAGCGCGTTGGCGAGCAGGCCCACTACCGACATTTGTCCGAACAGCAGCAGCGTGAGCGGCGTGAGTGCGAGCGTCACGACCCATTGCTCGTGTGCCGCCGCGCGCAGCGTGCCAGCGAAACGGCGCATGCGTCCCGCGCCGGCCGGACGCGACGACCCCGGATCGGCAGCGAACAACACCCCCACCGCCACGAAGCTGAGCCAGAACCCCGCTTGCAGCATGGCCCAGGGATCGATCAACACCACCACCGCACACGCGAGCAGCCAGACCGCCGGCCAGGGCCAGCGTCGCCCCGACAGCCGCAGCAGCCCCACGGCCCCCAGCATCCAGATGGTGCGTTGCGCGGGGATGCCCCAGCCACTGAACAAGGCATACCCTGTCGCCAGCAACACACCGCCGAGCAGCGCGGCGTGCTGCGCGGGCCAGGCCAGGCACAAGCGCGCGCTGCGGCACCAGGCCGCGCCCACCAGCAAGGCGGCGGCCCACGCGAACATGGTGATGTGTAGGCCCGATATGCTCATGAGGTGCGCCACGCCGGTCGCACGAAAAATATCCCAGTCGGCCCGGTCGATCGCGTTTTGATCGCCGACGATCAGCGCGGCCAGCAAGCCCGCCGTCTTGCGGTTGGCCACGTGCTCGAAGACCGCGTCACGCACGGTTTGCCGGGCGCGCTCTACGGGATGCTGGAACGTTTCGTCCAAGCGCCTGGGCGCGGGATCGTTGGGCCCGGCGCGCACATAGCCCGTGGCCTGCACGCCTTGTTCCCACAACCACAACTCGTAGTCGAAACCGTGCGGGTTGGCGTTGCCATGTGGCGCTTTCAGCCGCACATTCATTCGCCAACGCTCGCCCGCGCGCAGGTCCGGCACCTGGCGCTGAAGTTCCAGACGGCCGGATCCGTCGGGCACGGGACTGCCGTACCAGCCAAGATAAAGCTTTGGCACGAGGCGGATCGGCTGGTCGGCCAGGGCGGCGGTTTCCACCTCGAGGCGAAAGCGGGCGCCTGTCTCATTGCGCTGCGGCATGGCCGCGATCACGCCGGTGACGGTAATGTCACGCCCTTCCAACGCTGGCTCCAGGGCCTGCGCTTGGAAACGGGAAGCGCGCAAGCCGCAAAGACTGAAAGTGAGAAGCGCGAGCAGCAGCAAGATTGCGAGCGGCTTCAGCCACGCCACCCTAGCCCTCACCCCGGCCCTCTCCCAGAGTGAGAGGGAGACAAGCAGGAAGGAGGCGGCCGTGCATGCGCCGTACACCCGCGCATCCCACAGCACCGGCTGCTGCAATTGCAGCGCCGTCCCCAGGACGATGCCGGCCAATGCCGGCACCATCCAACCCGCTCCACCCTTTTCGTTGTTCCGCATTCGTCCTGCTCAACGGCTGAGATGACCGGCCTGACGACGGCGATCCGTGTCTGTGCGAACTCGTGCCGCAAAACCGCTGGCAGGCACTGGACTTGCTAGTATTGCCCGCATGTCCATCCATGCCGCCCTGAACCACGTCACGCAGTACAAGTATGACCGGCCGGTTCAGCTGGGGCCCCAGGTGGTGCGCTTGCGGCCCGCGCCGCACTCGCGCAGCCACATCGTCAGTTACTCGCTGAAAGTCGAACCGGCCCAGCACTTCATCAACTGGCAACAGGACCCGTTCGCCAACTACCAGGCGCGGCTGGTGTTCCCCGGCAAGACCACCGAATTCAAGATCACAGTCGATCTGGTGGTCGAAATGGCCGTGTACAACCCGTTCGACTTTTTCCTGGAACCGAGCGCCGAAAAATTTCCCTTCCAGTACGAACCGTTGCTGGCGCAGGAACTCGCCCCGTACCGGGTCACCGAAGCAGCCACGCCGCTGTTCAAGGCGTACCTGGACCAAGTAGATCGCCGCGAAGCCGCGACCATCGACTTCCTGGTGGCGATCAACCAAAAGGTCCAGCACGACGTCCGATACCTGATCCGTATGGAGCCCGGCGTACAGACGCCGGAGCAGACGCTGACGAACGCGAGCGGTTCCTGCCGCGACTCGGGCTGGCTGCTGGTGCAGTTGATGCGCCATTGCGGCCTGGCCGCGCGCTTCGTCTCGGGCTACCTGATCCAGCTGGTGCCGGACGTCAAGGCGCTTGACGGTCCGAGCGGAACCACCGTCGATTTCACCGACCTGCATGCCTGGTGCGAAGTGTTCCTGCCCGGCGCCGGCTGGATCGGGCTCGATCCGACGTCGGGCCTGCTAGCCGGTGAGGGGCATATCCCGCTGGCCTGCACGCCCTCGCCTTCCAGCGCAGCGCCGATCGAAGGCCTGATCGACTTCGCCGAGGTGAGCTTCAGCCACCACATGGAGGTGACGCGCATTCACGAGTCGCCGCGAGTGACCAAGCCCTACACCGAGAGCGAGTGGGCGCGGGTACTGGCGCTGGGCGAGGCGGTCGATGCCGAGCTGCTGGCCGGCGACGTGCGACTGACCATGGGCGGCGAGCCGACCTTTGTCGCCGTCACCGACCGTGAGGCTGCCGAATGGAACACCGACGCGCTCGGGCCGACCAAGCGCGCCTTCGCCACCGAGCTGGTGCACAAGCTGCGCGATGCATATGGCAGGGGCGGCTTCCTGCATTTCGGCCAGGGCAAGTGGTACCCGGGCGAGCAGTTGCCGCGCTGGGCGCTGTCGATCTACTGGCGCACCGACGGTCAGCCGGCGTGGGGCAACCCCGCGCTGTTCGCCGACGAAAACCAGCGGGCGCACTACACCAGCGAGGACGCAAAGCGATTCATCACCACGCTGGCCCGCCGCTTGAACCTGACCGACAGCCACATCCGCGCGGGTTACGAGGACGTCTTCTATTACCTGTGGCGCGAGCGCCAGCTGCCGGTGAATGTCGACCCGTTCGATTCACGCCTGGAAAATGAGACCGAGCGGGTGCGGCTGCGCCGCGTGTTCGAGCAGAAGTTGGATGCGCCGGTCGGCTACGTGATGCCGTTGCGCGCCAACTCGGATGACGAAGTGAAGCTGGCCGGCCCGGCCTGGTCGACCGGACCCTGGTACATGCGCCATGACCAGATGTTCCTGGTCCCGGGCGATTCGCCGATGGGCCTGCGGTTGC
>JBKJTX010000270.1:0-6865 GCA_046590315.1 Ramlibacter sp.
ACCGCCTGGCCATTGATCGCGCCCTGCGTGAGGAAGTGCCCGCCGCTGCTGGCGGAAAGCACGATGCGGGACCCGCGGCCCGCAGCGGCGGCGTTGCTGCCGACGCTGGCGGGCGCATCGCCGACGCGCAAGGTGTGGCGCTTGCCGTTGATCTCCACCACGGCCTGGTCGCCTGAAGTAGAAACGACCTTGACGCCCAGGTGGGTGTCACCCGGCGCCACTGTCTTGGGTGCCGACCCGTCGACGATCAGCAGCGCCTTGCCGCCCAGCATGCCTTGCAATGCCACCGATTGCGCCCAAGTCGACGCGCAGCCCAGTGCCAAGAGAATGGCGCCGAGCCAGTGGCCGCAAGCGTGGGGGCTCATTTCATTCAGTCGCGAAAATTGTTGAACGACAGCGGCACGTCGTCGATGTCTTTTCGGATCAGCGCCATTGCCGCCTGCAGGTCGTCGCGCTTGGCGCCGGTGATGCGCACAGCGTCACCCTGGATCGCCGCCTGAACCTTGAGCTTGCTGTCCTTGACCAGCCGCGTGATCTTCTTGGCCTGTTCTGTCTCGATGCCGTTGCGAACCTTCAGCACCTGCTTGACCTTGTCGCCGCCGATTTTCTGCAAGTCGCCTTTGTCAAGGAAACGCACGTCGACGTTGCGCTTGGTCAGCTTGCTGGTGAGGATGTCCTCCACCTGAGCGAGCTGGAACTGCGCGTCACCGAACAAGGTGATCTCTTTGTCCTTCAGTTCAATCGCGGCGGAGGTGCCCTTGAAATCAAAACGCGTGCCGATCTCCTTGGCGGTGTTTTCGACAGCGTTCTTCACCTCCACCATGTTTGGCTCGCAAACTGTGTCAAATGACGGCATGGTCTCCCTTCGGCTGTTCTGTGCTGATGCGACAATTCTCCCATGATCGTGGAGCAAAACGTACCCCTGCAGGCGCACAACAGCTTCGGCATCGTCGCCAAGGCCCGCGCCCTGATGCGCGTGCGCTCCGAGGCCGACATCCAGCAGCTCCTGGCCGACTCGAAATATGGGGCCATCCCCAAGTTCGTCCTTGGCGGCGGCAGCAACATCGTTCTCACTGGTGACGTCAAGCCGCTGGTGCTCAAGGTTGAAGTCATGGGTCGGCGCCTGGTGGAAGACGGCCCCCGCGCGTGGGTCGTGGAGGCAGGGGCGGGCGAGAACTGGCACGAATTCGTGACCTGGACGCTGGATCAGGGGTTTGCCGGCCTGGAGAACCTGGCCCTCATCCCCGGCACGGTCGGGGCCTCGCCGGTGCAGAACGTGGGCGCTTACGGCGTCGAGCTGCAGGACCGCTTCGAGTCGCTGGACGCCATTGACCTCGTCACGGGCAACACATTCACGCTGGACGCGGCGCAGTGCGCTTTCGGCTACCGCGATTCGGTTTTCAAGCACGCGGCCGCCAAGGAGGGCGATTTTGGCTTGGGGGGTCGTGCCTTGATCTTGCGCGTGCGGTTTCGGCTACCCAAGCCTTGGAAACCGGTGCTCGGCTACACCGATCTGGAACGCAAGATGGCGGAGACCGGCGAGCGTTCGCCTTCGGCCCGGCAGATCTACGATTGGGTCTGTGCGATCCGTGGTGTCAAGTTGCCCGACCCGCGTGTCATCGGGAACGCGGGCAGCTTCTTTAAAAACCCCACCGTCACGCCTGACCAGTGCCAGGACATCATCGCGCGCGAGCCGAACATCGTGCACTACCCGATGCCCGACGGCAGCGTGAAACTCGCCGCCGGTTGGCTGATCGACGCCTGTGGCTGGAAGGGCAAGTCAGTCGGCAACGCCGGCGTCTACGAAAAGCAGGCACTGGTACTGGTCAATCGCGGCGGCGCCACCGGCGGCGAAGTGGTGACGCTCGCGCGGGCCATCCAGACCAGCGTTTACGAGCGATTTGGTATCCGCTTGGAGCCCGAGCCGGTGGTGGTTTAACGCAAGCGCAGGCAGGGCACAATGGCTCCCACAATTAGAGGAGCCGACATGAAGAAACTGCTTGTCCTGTCCAGCGCCATGGCCTCGCTGCTGTGGGGTTGTACCGCCCCCACCGCCGTTCCGCCGGCAGTCTCTGCCGCTCCGCAAGCATCCGAAGCCTCGGTCGCCGGGCATGTGGCAGAGGCCACCCGGCTGGCCGGCGCCGACCTGCAGTCCCTCATGGTCCTCTGCCAGCCCGCCGCTGCCACGCGCCCGCCACAGGCAGACGTCGATCGCGGCATCGCGGCGCAGATTGCACGCGTTCCGCCTGAGCCCGGCCAAGCCTTCGACAATCTCTACTTCGTCGGCTCGGCCTGGGTCAGCGCCTGGGCCCTGAAAACGTCCGACGGGATCATCCTGATCGATGCCTTGAATAACGCGCTGGAAGCCGGCAGCCTGATCGAAGGAGGGATGCGCAAGTTCAGTCTGGATCCCCGACAGATCAAGTACGTGGTCGTTACGCACGGCCACGGCGACCACTATGGCGGTGCGAACTACCTGGTCGAGCGCTACAAGCCGCGTGTGGTCATGAGCGAGCCCGACTGGGCCATGACAGAAACCAAACTCGAGTTCGCATCGTCGCAATGGGGTGCGCCACCCAAGCGCGATTTGTCTGTGAAGGACGGCGATCGCATCACTCTGGGCGACACCACCATGAGCTTCCAGTTCACACCGGGCCACACGCTGGGAACGATCTCCCCCATCTTTGAGGTCAAGGCCAGCGGGCGCTCGCACCGAGTCATGTTGTGGGGCGGCACCGCTTTCAATTTCGGCAACGATTTGCCGCGTCTGGATAGCTACATTGCGGCCACGGAACGCATGGCCGCGTTGGCCCAGCGTCAGCAGATCGAGGTGCTGCTGTCCAACCACCCCAACTACGACGGCACCGTATCGAAGCTCGAGCAGGTACGCAAGGCGGGCGCCGGCGCACCGAATCCATTCGTCATGGGCACCGCGAACGTGGTGCGTGCGCTGTCGGTCATGGGCGCCTGCGCACGGGCTCAGCGCGACCGTTTCGCCATGCGGCCGGCATAGAGTTAGCGCGGGGCGTCGAGCGGGCCCGCAGGTTCGGTTGGTGCGAACGCACCGCAAAAGCGCATTTGCGGCGTCCGCCTACTTACACCGGGGTCCAAACTCTGCATAGTCGGGACTGAACCGCTGGGCTTGCCGCCTCTCGCCACATTTCGAATCTCTTTTGCGCATGGCCCTCTTTCCCCATGGTTGAGCTATCCCACCGCTGCCTCGGCGTGGCGCTGGTCGCGCTCACGCTCCTGCTAGGCGCCTGCGCGCAAACGCAGGAAACTCAGGCGCGAGACGTGCCAGCGCGCCTGCCCGCGCCAGGCCAGATCACCCCGGAAGCCTCTGCGAGCGGGCCGTCCTTTGCGCTCGACGTGCGAGCCCCTGCATCGGTCAAGCCCATGCTGGAGCGCCACCTGGAGCTGCGCCGGTACCGCGAAGTGAGCGATCTCGACGACGCCGAACTCGCACGGCTGGTCGTCACGGCCGAGCGCAACGTACGGGAACTGGTGGGCACCGAAGGATTCTTCGATCCAAAGATCTCCATTCGCCGCGAGCAAAGCGCGCAAGGCCAGCCCGTTATCGTGGTCGAGGTCGAGTTGGCAGAGCAAACGCGCGTATCCAACGTCAAGATCGAGTTCGAGGGCGACATTGCAGGGAACAATCATCCGGACGTTGTTCGCCAGCGTGATGAAATCAGCTCGCGATGGCGCCTGCCGCCGGGTCATCGCTTCACGCAGGACGACTGGGACCATGCCAAGTCGCAGGCGCTGCGCGGCATGCTTGCGCGCCGCTACCCCGCGGGCCGCGTGAGCTATAGCCTGGCCGACGTCAATGCGCCGGCCAGCCGCGCCGACCTGGGACTGAAACTTGACTCCGGCCCCCTGTTCCGGCTGGGCGAGATGCAGGTGAGAGGTGTTGAGCGCTACGACCCTGTGCTGGTGCCCCGCCTGGCCCGTCTCCCAGCCGGCGGCGAGTACGACCAGGAAGCGATCGTGCAGGCGCAACTGCGGCTGTCGGGCAGCGGCTACTTCGACTCGGCATTCATCTTCATCGACTCCGAAGGCGACCCCAAAGCCGTGCCGGTCCAGGTCAACGTGCGCGAGGCGCCGCTGCACAAGGTGGTGTTCGGCGTGGGCCTGTCTACCGACAGCGGGCCGCGCGCGTCGCTGGAGTACCGCAACAACCGTGTGCCGGGCATCGGTTGGCGGGCAGTGACGAAGATGCAGATCGAGCGCAAGCAGCCATTCATTGAAACCCAATGGACCGCCATCCCGGGCGAGGACGGTTGGCGTTGGGGGGTGCTCGCGCGCGCAGAACGCATCGACGACAGCGTGCTGGTGACGCATGGGCAGCGGCTGCGCGTGGGTCGCACCTGGGTCGGCGACCACATCGAGCGCAATGTGTACGTGCAGTACGACCGTGCGACGGTACAGGCCTCCGCCGGCTCCGTGAGCGCCATCCCCGACAACGGCGACGGCACGGCGATCAGCGCCAACTATGTCTGGACCGGCCGCTACTTCGACCGCACGCCCTACCCGACGCGAGGCTACGCCATCGGCGCCGAAGTGGGCGGGGGCCTCACGCTCACCGGCAGCAAGAGTCCGTTCCAGCGCACGATGCTGCGATGGCTGGGCATCTATCCGCTCGAGCACGGCCGGTTGCAGTTACGCGCAGAAGGTGCTGCGGTGTTCGCGCGCTCCGAGGCCCGCGTGCCCTCGACCCAACTGTTCCGCACTGGCGGCGACACAACCGTGCGCGGCTACGGTTACCGCGAGATCGGCGTTGAGCGCGCCGGGGGTGTGGTGGGGCCTGGTCGCTACCTGGCCGTGGGCAGCGTCGAATGGCAAAGGCCAATCAAGCGCGCCGGCCTTGAAACCAACTGGGAGAGCACGCTCTTCGTCGATGGTGGCTCGGTGAGCGACCGGCTCGCCAACCTGCGCCCGGTATTTGGCGTTGGTGCAGGCGTGCGCTGGAAGAGCCCGCTCGGCCCGTTGCAAGCCGACCTGGCCTACGGCATCAAGCCGAAGAAGATCCGGCTGCACATGAGCATAGGCATGACGTTCTGATGCGATCGGCTCTGCTCCGTGGCGTGCGGGTGCTGGCGCTCTCGCTCGCCGGCCTGGCCGCTCTGGTGGTGCTGGCGGCGGCTTTTCTCTGGTGGTGGGCGGGCACGCAAAGCTCGCTCGACTGGACGCTCAGGCGCATCGCGCAATCGCAACCCATGACCGCCGAGGGCGTGCACGGTTCGCTGCGCAAGGGGCTGCAAGCAAAGCGGCTGCAGTGGGAACATGAAGGCCTCAAGATCGAGGCGTTCGATGCCCAGCTCGCCTGGGAGCCGTTGGCGTTGATGCGCGCCACAGTCAAGCTGGATCATCTGCACGCGGCGCGGTTGCGCATTGAGGACACGCGCCCGCCCCAGCCGAAGGTTTTGCCTGTGTCTCTGGTGCTGCCCTTGCGCGTCGAGATCGACGACGTGAAGGTCGGCGTGGTGCAGTGGGTGGCCGCGGCGAACAACTTCGAAGCCCGTGACATCGCAGGCAGCTACAGCTTCAACACTGTGCACCATCAATTGAAGCTGGCGAGCATGCGCTGGGGCGGCGGCAGCTACAGCGGGGAGGCCAGCCTCGGCGCGCACGGCCCATTGCCGGTTAATGCCCGCTTGCAAGGCCGGTTCGACACGGCCGTGCCCGGGGGCACAGCAAAGCTGCCGCTCACCTTCACCGCGTCGCTGCACGGACCCGTGATCGACATGCGAGCTCGCGCCGTACTGGAAGCGGCGCCAGAATCATCCAGCGCGGGGGCACGCGCGACGGTCACCGCGCGTGTGACCCCGTGGGCGGAGCAACCGGTGCCCCAAGCGCATGCCGATCTGCAGCAACTCGATCTCGGCGCACTGTGGCCGCAGGCGCCCCACACGAGGCTCGCGGGCATGGTGAACGTGCAGCCCGCAGGCACCGCAACCTGGGCGCTCAGCACCGAATTGCGCAACGCCGCGCCCGGTCCGTGGGACAAGGGCAAGCTGCCCGTCGAGAGCCTGAACGCCAACGGGGAATGGCGAACGAGCGGGCAAGCGTTGATCCGGCACGCGCAGGCGCGGTTGGGGGGCGGGATTTTGGAGGCCAGCGGCCAGTGGCACGGCACCCAAGGCTGGTCGGTGGACGGCCAGTTGAACGGCATCGATCCGGCGGCGCTCCACACGGCGATGGCCTCGCTTCCGGTCAGCGGTCGGGCCGTGGTGAAGGGTCAGGGCCAAGCCGTCGGTTTCGACGTCAACCTCAAGGGGCAGGGCCCCAGCAAGCGGAATGTGAATGACGCGAGCGTTGCCGTGGCGGCGCTGGAACTTCGCGATGTGTTGGCGCAAGGAAAATGGGACGACGGTCTGCTTTCGCTCAAGGTGCTCGAAGTACGCACCAGCGACGCGGTGCTGCACGCGGCAGTGGAACTGCGGCCCAAGAGTTGGTCGGGCAGCGGCACGGCCACGCTGGTGGGCCCCAGCCTCCAGGCCAAGATCGACGGCAAACTTTCGGAAGGGAGTGGGGGCGGCACGTTGCGCGCTTCCAGCGGCAATTTGGCGCAAGCACTGCGTTGGGTGACCAAGCTGCCGGGTGTGCCGCGAGACTTTGCGCAGTCCGTGGCCGGCGGCCGAGGTGAAGCGCAGGCGGCTTGGCAGGGCGGCTGGCGTGACCCAACGGTACAGGCCACCGCCACCTTGCCGGTGCTCGAGTTGCGCGGGAACGGCAGTGCTGCGCCAGGAGTCGGATCGGGGCCCTGGACCGTGCGCGATGCTTCCGCCACTGTGGACGGCCGGCTCGCCGATGCCGCGCTGCAAGTTCGTGGGCGCGCCGAGCAGGGGCAGCGCCGCGTCAC
>JBKJTX010000408.1:0-2709 GCA_046590315.1 Ramlibacter sp.
CGGAAATCATCAAGGGCGTGATGCTGCCGCAGTTCGTGATCCTGCCGCTCGCGGTGTTGCTGGTATGGCTCGCGCTGGTGCGCGGCATCAAACCCCTGTCACAGCTGGAAGAGCGCATCCGGGCGCGCAAACCCGATGACCTCTCGCCGCTGGACGACAAGGCCGTGCCGCTGGAAGTGGCGCCCCTGGTGTCGTCAATCAACGACCTGCTGACTCGCCTGAAGGATTCCATCGCCACGCAGAAACGCTTCTTGGCGGACGCCGCGCACCAGCTCAAGACCCCCCTTGCAGGGTTGCGCATGCAAGCCGACCTGGCGCAGCGCGAGGGCTTCAGTGCCGACGAATTAAAGCAGTCGCTTAAACAAATTGGCCGCTCCAGCATCCGCGCTACGCACACCGTCAACCAGCTGCTCGCGCTGGCGCGCGCCGAGAGCAGCGGCCAGGCGATTGCCTTCCAGCCCTGCGACCTGGCCCTCATCACGATGGAAGCGGTGCAGGACTCGGTGCCGCGCGCCATAGACAAACGCGTCGACCTCGGCTACGACGGGCCGCAGCCCGGTGCGCCCGGCGTTGCCCTCGAAGGCAATCCCACGCTGCTGAAGGAACTGGTGCGCAACCTTCTGGACAACGCGATCAACTACACGCCGTCCAGCGCGGAAGCCCCCGGCGTGATCACGACCCGAATCCTCGCTGACCGGTTCGGCCAGGCCCTGGTGCTGCAGGTGGAGGACTCGGGCCCGGGCATCCCCGAAGCCGAGCGCGAGCTGGTGTTCCAGCCTTTCTATCGCGCGCTGGGCACGAACGTCGACGGCTCCGGGTTGGGCCTGCCGATCGTGTTGGAGATTGCGCGCCAGCACAACGCCGAAATCAAACTGGAAGATGCGCGCCCCGGCCAGACACCACCGGGCACGCTGGCAACGGTGCGCTTCGTGTTGGCGGAGCGAACGATCATCGGCACGGCCGCAGGGGTTTGCCGTTGAGCGCGGCGTTCAGTTCGTCCAGCCGCGGACGCAAGCCGTCATCGATGGCCACGAGCTTGAGCAGTTGCCCCTTCACCTCGCCACGCTCCTGCACCACCTTGGCCGTGTGGACGCCCTTTTTCCCAAGAGCTTCGAGTTGAAGCGCGGCGGCGGTCTGGTTGGTGAAGCCCCCCAGCGACAAGCCAGGTTCGAGCGCCGGATTCGACAGCGGCTCGAACGACACACCCATCTGGCGCAGCTCAGATTTTTTGCGGCTCACGGTCTCGGCGGTGGCGTACTTGCCCATGTAGACGATCCAGCGCGGTGGCTCGACGGCAGATTCCAGGCTCCAGCTTGCGGCCGGCCAGCCGTCAAGGACCTGCTTCAGGCTGCCGGCATCTGCGTCAGTGAACGGGCCGGCTTGCAGGCATTCGCCGGGCCTGGAGCCCGCCGCGGCGCTGAGCTCACGCCTAGCCTCCTCGGGCGGCAACAGACGCACCGCCTCCGGCTTGATCTGCTGCTCCAGCCGCTGCGGCTCGGATTGCTGAGCCGGTGCCGCGCCCCAACCAGCGAGAAATCCGTGGGACCACGCGAAATAGGCGGCATTGGCCAACAGGAGCAAGAGGACCAGCAGGCGCAGCATGGAGTGATTTCAGTTCGCGGGCCGGACGCTCACCTCGGAGCTGGTGACCGTTCTCATGCCCGCGGCAGTATGCACCAGCAAGGCGCCGCTCTCGTCGGTGCCGTGGGCGGTGCCCGCCAGGCCATCGCTCAGCACCACGGCCCGATCGCGCAGCGCGTCCCGCGCGTCGAAGCGCATCTGGAACGGCCCGTAGCCGAGCGCCTCGAATGCCTGGACGGTGCGTACCAGCGGCGCTGCAATTTGCAGCAGCACCTCGGCGGCATCGCAGTCGGCCAGCAACTCCCCAAGGCAAGCGGGCGCCGTGCTGAGTCCAGTGGACTGCGGCGGCAGAATGTTCAGCCCCACGCCGATCACGGCATAGCGCGGTGCATCGGCGCCGTTGCCGAAGCTGGCGGTCTCGATCAGGATGCCGCCCAGCTTGCGGTCATCGACCCAAAGATCATTGGGCCACTTGAGCCGGATGCGGGGATGCAGCGTTTCGGCCAAGCTCACGCCGACGGCGAGCGAGAGGCCCGACCACTTGGCTGGCGCGAGCTTCATCCCCAGCGAAAACGTTAAAGATTCGCCAGGCGCGCTGCGCCAACCCCGCCCCAACCGGCCACGCCCTGCCGTCTGCCGTTCAGCCACCAGCAAGACGGGGGCCATCTGGCCGCTGCGGGCCCGACGCATCAGCTCGGAATTGGTTGAATCGACCTCCTGCAGGACCTCCACGGTGAAGCCCGGCAACAGCGGTTCGACCGCTTGCCACACGCCCTCACCATCCCAGTTCACTTCTTCGACCTGCGCTTGGGCGCCAGCAAGGTGCCGCGGCAGGTTTTGGCGCCGCACCAGCAGGGGTATTCCGCTTTGAGCTTCGGCGTGTAGCGCTCGTCGATGATGAGGCCGTAGTCGTAATTGAGCTCTTCGCCGGCCTTGATATTGCGCAGGGCCTTGATGAACACGCGGCCTTCATCATCGTCGGCCTCGCAGTTCGGGGCGCATGAATGGTTGATCCAGCGCGAGGAGTTGCCGCCGACCTTGGCGTCGATCACCCGCTTTTCGTCGACGTGGAAGTAGAACGTGTGGTTCGGATCCTTCGGGTCATGTGGATGGCGGCGCTGGGCTTCC
>JBKJTX010000424.1:0-3737 GCA_046590315.1 Ramlibacter sp.
CGAAGGCCGCGGGGGCGCGCCTGGTCATCATCAATGCGCAACCCTCGCAGTTCGATCGCATCGCTGATGCCGTGCTGCACAAACCAATCGGGGAGACGTTGCCGCTCCTTGTCGGTACAGTAGGGGCGGAGGGACGATAAAAATCATATAGGAGGGGATCATGGACAAGCATCGCCTTGGACTATTGGCCGCCGCATTTTCCGCAGCCACGCTCGCGGCATCGGTTGCAACGCCCGCCGCCGCACAGGAAGTCAAGCTTCCCGAAACCTTGACCTTTACCGCCTACGATACCGGCTCGTCGGGCTTCAACATCGCAGTCGCCGTGGGCAAGATGTACAAGGACAAGCACGGTACCAATGTGCGTGTCCTGCCCGCCGGCAACGACGTGGCGCGCCTCGCGCCGCTCAGGGGCGGCCGGGCGCAGGCCTCCTACATGGGCATCGGCGTGTACTTCGCGCAGGAAGGCGTGTTCGAGTTCGGCGTCAAGGACTGGGGCCCGCAGCAGCTTCGCCTGATCCTTGCGGCCAACGACTGCAACGCGATCGGCCTGGGCGTGGCCAAGGACACCGGCGTGAAGCAGATGAAGGACCTGAGGGGCAAGCGCATCGGCTTTGTGGTGGGCTCGCCCGCCCTAAACCAGAACGCGTTGGCGCTGATCGCTTTCGGCGGCCTCACCAGGAAGGACGTGAAGCTGGTCGAGTTCTCCAGCTACGGGGCGATGTGGAAGGGCCTGCTCAACAACGAAGCCGACGCGGCCATTGCCTCCACCATCTCCTCGCAGCCCAAGGAGGTGGAGACCTCGCCGCGCGGGCTCCTGTTCCCGCCCACACCGGCGGCGGACAAGGCCGGCTGGGCGCGCCTGCGTGAACTCGGCCCCTACTACTCGCCGCACATCGCCACCTGCGGCATCGGCATGAGCAAGGAAAAGCCCTCCGAGCAGCCCAACTACCCGTACCCGATCTTTTCGGCCTACAGCTCGCAGTCCGATGACCTCGTGTACGCGATGACCAAATCGATGGTGGTCAACTACGACCTGTACAAGGACGCGACTCCGGGCGCGGCGGGCCTCGAGCTCAAGCGCCAGTTGCTTGCGTGGGTGGTGCCCTACCATCCGGGCGCGATCAAGGCATTCAAGGAAGCCGGCGCGTGGAAGCCCGAGCACGACAAGCACCAGGCCGAGCTGCTCAAGCGTCAGGGTGTGCTGCAGGCGGCGTGGACGGGCATGGTCAAGGCCAACCCGCCGGAGGACAAGGAGGCCTTCCACAAGGCGTGGCAGACGGTGCGCGCCGCGGCGCTGCGGAAGGCGGGGCTGCCGGTCATCTTCGAGTAATGCGGGCGTGACCAGCCCAGCGCGCGCCGTGCCAGCCGGCGGCGCGCGGCCGGCGGGCACGATCGACCCTGACGCACTCGCCGGGCCGGCCGAAGCCGAGGTCATCCGCGTCCGCGTGCTGCGCGGCGCGTGGCGCTGGATGCTGATCGGCGCGGCGGCGCTGACGATCTTCCTGTGCGTCAACCAGCAGTTCGTGCTGCGATTCTTCATCGGCTTCACGCCGCTCAACACCGAGTACTACTACGGGTTGATCCTGGTGATGCTGCCTTTCGTGTTCGTGATCTTTCCGGGCTCCCCCGACGCGCCGCTCGACCGCGTGACTTGGTACGACACTGTGCTGTTCGCAGCCACCGTGCTCACCTCGGTCCTGTTCCTGGTCAACATCCGCCACGCGGCGGAGCTGGGGTGGGAGTTCGGCGGCGCGCCCGCCAAGCTCGTCTGGGCGGGCTACCTCATGTGGGCGCTGCTCATGGAGGGGCTGCGCCGCACGGGCGGGTGGGGGCTCGTGCTTTCCATCCTGCCGTTCACTTTCTACCCGCTGTTCGCCGATGCCGGCTGGCTCGGACCGCTCAGGGGCACCCAGTCCACCGCGGCGCAGACGAGCGCGTACCACATGCTGTCCTCCGAGAGCCTGCTGGGCATCCCGATCCAGGCTTTCGCCGAAACCGTGATCGGGTTCCTCGTGTTCGGCACCGCGCTCATGATGACCGGCGCGGGGCGATTCTTCATCAACGTCGCGTTTGCGCTGTGCGGCACCTTCCGCGGCGGCGCGGCCAAGGTGTGCATCTTCGCCAGTGCAATGCTCGGCATGATGTCGGGCAGCATCATCAGCAACGTGCTCACGGCCGGGTCGATGACGATTCCGGTGATGAAGCGCACCGGCTTCACCGCGGTTTACGCAGGTGCGATCGAGGCATGCGCCTCGACTGGCGCGGTGCTGGCGCCACCAGTGATGGGCGCCACGGCGTTCGTGATGGCGCAATTCCTCGGCGTGGGCTATGCGCAGGTCGCGCTGGCGGCGGCGATTCCCGCCGCGCTGTATTACTTCGGGCTGTTCCTGCAGGTCGACGCGTATGCGGCGCGCAACGGCCTCAAGGGCCTTCCGCGCACGGAGCTTCCCAGCCTGTGGACCACCATCAAGGAGGGCTGGTACTACGCCTTCGTAATTGCGCTGCTGATCTTTATGCTGCTGGTGCTCAAGCGCGAGAGCCATGCGCCGTTCTATGCCACTGCGCTCCTGCTGGTGCTCAACCAGGCGTTCAACCGCGAGCGTTGGGGCTGGAACACGCTGTGGAAATTCCTCGAGCTCAACGGCAAGACCTTCGCCGAGCTGATCGGCATTCTCGCCGGGTGCGGCCTGCTGATCGGCGCCTTTTCGCTCACCGGCGTGATCTCGAGCCTCGCCAACGACATGCTCGCCATCGCCGGTAACAACGTGCTGCTGCTGCTCGCCATGGCCGCGATCACCAGCCTGATCCTGGGCCTGGGGCTCACCACCACCGCGTGCTACATTTTCCTCGCGATCCTGGTCGGCCCGGCGCTCGAGAAGGCGGGCCTGAACAAGATGGCGATCCACATGTTCGTCTTCTACTGGGGCATGCTGTCCTCGATCACGCCGCCGGTGGCAATCGCCTCGTTCGCCGCGGCGGGCATCGCCGGCGCGCCGCCCATGCAGACTGGATGGGCGTCGATGAAAGTGGGCAGCATCATCTACTTCATCCCGTTCTTCTTCGTGCTCAACCCGGCCTTCGTGCTGCAGGGGCCGTGGCTCGAATCGCTGTACCTCACAGTCTGCGCGGGGCTCGGGTCGCTGTTCATCTGCGGCGGGCTGCAGGGCTACCAGCTGTTCGTGGGCGACCTTCGCGGCACCGGCCGGGCGGAGTGGCCCACGCGCATCCTCCTGGTTCTGGGCGGCTTCGTGCTGGCGGCGCCCGGGGGCGGCATCATGCCCTTCACGCACCAGCAGATGGCGTGGCTTTCGGTGCTGCTGCTGGTCCCGACGCTGGCGTTTTCGTCCTGGGCAGTGCGGCGTAGCGCGCCGGCGCGGGTCAGTTGAACGGTGATGAGCGCGGCCATTCCGGCACGCGTAGCGGCGCCAGCTGGCGCGGCGGAAATAACACGTATTCCGAAGATTTGTTTTCCTAAATCAATACCTGGAGCCGCTCCGCTGTCAGTTTGTGTACCGGTACCAGTACAGTATTCTAGGTCGCTCCGACCCGGCGCACGAGATACCGCTCGGCCAGGAGCGCGCCCACTCCTGCCAGTGCGAAGGCGGTCGCCATCGGGCGGGCGGTGCCGTCGAAAAGCGCGCCAAGGATGATGCTGACCGAAGCCCCGACCACGAATTGAGTGGCGCCCATCAGCGAGGACACCGTGCCGGCGTTGCGCTGGAAAGGCGACAACGCGG
>JBKJTX010000113.1:0-3868 GCA_046590315.1 Ramlibacter sp.
ATGCGAAGAGGTCCCGATGCCGGTGGAACCGTAGTTCAATTTACCCGGGTTGGCTTTGGCATAGGCCAGGAACTCGTCGAACGTTTTGACCGGCATCGACGGGGGCACCACCAGCACGTTGGGCACATCGGCGATCTGCACCACCGGCACCAGGTCCGTGAGAGGATTGATGTTCAGCTTTTTGTAGAGCGTGAGATTGACCGCCATCGGGCCGACCGAATTCACGATCAGCGTGTAGCCGTCGGGCGCCGCGCGCGCCGCGAACTCGGTGCCGATGTTCCCGCCACCGCCCGGCTTGTTGTCGATGACGAAGCTCTGCTTCAGGCGCTCGGCCAATTTTTGGGACACCGCACGCGCCAAGATGTCGGTGGTGCCGCCAGCGGTGAATGCCACCACGACACGCACCGGCCGTGACGGGTAGTCACCGGCCTGCGCAAAGGCGATGCCGGGCAGTGCGAGGGACCCCAGCGCGGCCACACAGGTGCGGCGGGAAAGTGTCGGGATGAAAGGCATGCGAGTCTCCTTGGTGCGAGTTCAGTCGGCGTAGCCGGGATCGATGCGGTCAAGTTTGCGCAGCAGTGCGGGCCACTCCATGACGCCGTACGGCCGGCGCGTGCCGGGCTGGTAGTTGTTCCAGGTCTCTTCCAGCACGGCGGCGGGCACCGGCCGCAGCGGCGTGTTGCACGACATCGCGCCGATCTGCGAGCGGCAGGCCAGTTCGAGCCGATGCGTCCAGTTGAATGCTTCGCCCACCGTGCGTCCGACGACCAGCGCGCCGTGATTGCGCAGCATAACGGCCTCGCCGCCGCCGAGGTCGCGCACCAGCGATTCCTTTTCGTCGTTGTTCAGCACCACGCCCTGGTACTCGTGGTAGCCGATCTTCAGGAAACGCATCGCGGTCTGCGTGATGGGCAGCAGCCCGCAGTCCAGCGACGACACCGCCATGGAAGCCCAGCTGTGCGTGTGGATGACGCATGCGACGTCGGGCCGCGCTTCGTGCACCGCGCTGTGAATCACGTAGCCGGCCAGATTGATCCCGTAATCCAATTCGCCGAAATCCGGCTTTGACAAAACGTTGCCCGCGAGGTCGACCTTGATCAGGCAGGAGGCTGTGATCTCTTCGTACATCATCCCGTAGGGGTTGATCAAGAACGCGCCGGGTTCGCCGGGCACGTGCGAGGAAATGTGGTTGGCCATCATGTCGGCCATGCCATAGAGGTCGATCAGGCGATAGCACGCTGCCAGATCGACACGGGCGCGCCACTCCGCTTCTGAGCACCGATCCTTCATCGAAGGAATCTGCAACATGCCGGTTGAGCGCATAAATCTCTCCTTGTCTAGTCCGACCCGAGCGCCAGATTATTGGGCCGGCGTTTTTCGATCGCGAATTTGAGCAACGCCGCCACACGGTACACGGCATGCGCGAATTTCCCATAGGGCAACGTGAGAAACAAGGCCATGACGATGCCGAGATGAATGGCCAGCAAAAACGCCATCGCACTGGAGTCGCGCCAGACCAGCAAGGCCAGTCCTGTAAAGCTGGTGGCGAACAGCAGGGCGATGAAGCCACGGTCCATGGGTTTTTGGCGCGCATCGCCGTGCGCCGGATGGCGCCGCAGGTTCAGCCACAGCAAACCCGCCGGTCCGATCAGCAAGCCGATGCCACCCACGGTGCCTAGCACCACGGGCAGACTCGTCAACGCATACGGCGCGCTCAGCCGGAACGCGTAGTGGTACACGGTGGCGACGCTGGTCGACGCGAAGCACAGCATGAAGCCATAGAACGTGGCGTGGTGAAAGCGCCGTCGCCACAATGTGAAGGCATCGCTGGCCTCGTTGCAGCCCTGCTCGTGCCCACCGCCCAGGTATTTCAGCGTGAGGGCGCTGCCCGCGGCCTCGGCCGCGGCGCCGGCCGTTGCGGGACCGCCTGGCGCGACTTCGCGCCAAAAGCGCGCAGCGCCCATCGCAAGCGCGAACACCACGAAGAGCGATACGGCGCCGAACATGCCGGCCATCAGGTTGTGCGGGAAGACAGCATAAAAGTTTCCGTTCAGCGGCGGCGTCAACAAGCTGCCGCGCAGTGCCAGCAGCAGAACCAGAAACAGCCCCAAGCCTGCGGCGGCGGCCGTGGCCAGCGTCAGACCGTTGCGCTGATAGAGCGCGCCGAACGACGCGGGCCATGCGTAGTCCGAATAGGTCTGGGCTCGCACCACCGCCATGGCCTGCGGCACGTTGACGGCGAACTCATGCGGCGGCGCGTACTGGCAGGCGTGCAGGCACGCGCCGCAGTTGTGGCACAGGTTGGCCAAGTAATGAATGTCCGCCTTGCCGAATTCGAGGCGGCGCGTCATCGCGGGGAACACCGCGCAAAAACCCTCGCAATAGCGGCAGGCATTGCAGACTTGCATCTGGCGCGCCAGTTCCGATTCCCCCGCCGACAACGGTGTGCCAGCGGCCAGTGAGGCGGCCTCACGGCCGAGTGCTTCAAGACGTTGCATGCGCAGACTCCTTGGGGCGCATGACTGCCGCGGCCGCGCTGGCACCGGCGATTCGGCCGAAGGCGGTGCCAATGCTCATGCCAACGCCTGCGGTGTAGCCCTTGCCCAGTACGTTGCCGGCCATCATCTCGCCGGCCACGAAGAGGTTGGCGCTCGGCCGGCCGCCGAAATGCACGGCGGCGCGCTGGTCCGTCTTCAGCCCAAGGTAAGTGAAAGTGATACCGGGCCGAAGCGCGTAGCCGTAGAACGGCGGCACATCGATCGGCCGGGCCCAGTGCGTCTTGGCCGGCGCGAGGCCTTGCGTCCTGCAGTCATCCAGCACGGTGTGGTCGAAATTCCCCGGCCCACAGGCCGCATTGAATCGCTCGATGGTGCTGGTGAGCGAGCTTTCGTCCAGACCCAGGCCCCGGGCGAGCTCTGGCAGTGTGTCGGCGCGCACGCCCGGAAACACCGGCGGCATGAACCGGCCAATGGCCTTGCTGTCGATGATGCAGTAGCCGATTTGCCCCGGTTGCTGCGCGACCAGACGGCCCCAGATGGCGTAGCGCTTGGGCCAGAAATCTTCGCCCTCGTCGTAGAAGCGCTGGGCATCCCGGTTGAGCATGACGCCGAGCGATACGCAGTCCACGCGGGTGACGATGCCGCCGTCGTACAGCGGCGCACGCGCGTCGATCGCGACGCAGTGCGATTGCGACGGATCACCGATCACGTCCGCGCCCTGCTCGATCATGTGCTTGAGCACCACGCCCCGGTTGAAGCGGGTGCCGCGAATCAGGAAGTTGTCGGCCGGCCATTCGCCCAGGTCGTTTTGCCCCCAGGCTTCGCGCAGCCATTCACGATTGGACTCGAAGCCGCCGCAGGCGAGGACGCACGATCGGGCTTCGATTCGTTCGTCTCCCACACGCGCCGCGATGAAGCGGCCGTTCTCGATCTCCAGCGCATTGACGGGCGCCTCATAGCGCACGCGCACTCCCAGCTGCTCGGCGCTTCGGTAATAAGCGTTGACGAGCGCTTTTCCACCTCCCATGAAAAATGCGTTGGTGCGCGAGAGATGCAGCGTGCCCGCGAGCGACGGCTGAAAGTGAACGCCATGACGGCGCATCCAGTCTCGGCAATGGGACGATGCGCGGATCACCAGCCGGGCCAGGGTCTCGTCGGTCGCCCCGCCGGTCACCTTCAGCAGGTCTTGCCAGAACTCTTCTTCCGGATACGCGTCCAGCAACACGTCCTGTGGTGCATCGTGCATGCAACGCAGGTTTCGCACATGCATGGAATTGCCGCCGCGCCACTCGCGCGGCGCGGACTCCAACAGCAGCACGCTGGCGCCGGCCTCGCGCGCCATCAGCGCGGCGCAAAGGGCGGCATTGCCG
>JBKJTX010000194.1:0-2669 GCA_046590315.1 Ramlibacter sp.
CACAAAATGCTGGCGATCAACGCCGATGCTGTCGCTGCCTATCTCAACGCCCAGATCGAGGCCGGTGCCCAGGCGGTGATGATTTTCGACAGCTGGGGCGGCGTGCTGGCCGACGGCGCTTTCCAGCAGTTCAGCATGGCGTACACGGCGCGCGTGCTGGCCCAGCTCAAGCGCGAACACGAGGGCGAGACCATTCCCCGCATCGTCTTTACCAAAGGTGGAGGGCCGTGGCTTGAGGAGATGGGGCAACTCGACTGCGACGTCCTGGGATTGGACTGGACCGTCAATCTGGGTCGTGCGCGCGCACTCGTGGGCGAGAGCAAAGCCCTTCAGGGCAATCTTGACCCCAACGTGCTGTTCGCACCGGCGCCGCAAATTGACGCAGAGGCACGCGTGGTACTGGAGAGTTTCGGTGCGCCGCATACCGGCGAAGGCCGAGGCGCGGGGCATATCTTTAACTTAGGCCATGGCATCAGCCAGCACACGCCACCCGAGAATGTGAGCGCATTGGTCGCTGCAGTTCATGCGCATTCGATTCGCATGCGCGCCGCCCAAGCGCCCGAACCAAAAGTTCGTCATCAGGGTGTTCCCTAGCAAACATATCGGTAAAGGCTTTTGTAGGCGCCTGACTTATACACAAAAGCCACGGAGCGGGCCGCCCAAAGAGCGCAGGGTTTGCTACAAAACCGATAGCGTCGCTAAGTCATTGATTTATAAAGCTTTGACGCGTTTTCATTTTTTAGGGGATTGCCGCCAAGCCCTTGATTTCTCTAGCCTGGAGACCTGCCAATGCGGGTCTATCAACAAAGTTATCCACACAAATTTAGCGTTCAGATCAAACTTCTTTTAAATCAACGACTTATCGCTGGTTTAGCAAAATCACCTCAACTTAAATTGCCAAATCACCGCTTTCATGTCCCATCGGCTTGCCGTCGTCGTCCCCACCCCTATCCACAGCTCGATCCGCGGACCGCTCACGTATCTAAGTGAGCTTCCACTTGCGCCGGGAACGCTGGTGCGAGTGCCACTGGGACAACGCGAAGTGCTGGGCATTGTGTGGGATGAATCCGCGGACAGCGCGAACCATGTTGAAGCGAAGGCCATCGCTGGCCCGCTTGATGCGATCGTGCCGCTGTCCATCGGCTGGAGACAATTTGTTACGTTCGCCGCGCTTTATTACCAGCGCAGTTTGGGTGAGATCGCGCTCGCCGGGCTACCCCCGCAGTTGCGCCGCATGGATGCGCAGCAGTTGGCGCGACGACTCAAGCGCGAGACAAATGCCGCGCAGCAGACTACGCCAGCGCCTCGCCACGCACTCACGTCAGAACAAGCGGAAGCCCTGGCGCAGTACGAGGAAGGGACCGGTGCTTTCCTTTTGTTCGGCTCCACCGGGAGCGGCAAGACCGAGGTTTATTTGCAAGCGGTCGAGCGAATGCTCGCTCGCGACAGCCAGGCGCAAGCGCTGGTGATGGTGCCCGAGATCAACCTCACGCCGCAGCTGCAGCAACGTTTCACAGAGCGATTCGGCGCTGCCAACGTGGTCGCCATGAACAGCGGAATGACGCATCCTCAGCGCCTCAAGAGCTGGCTGGCTGCGCATGCGGGTTCCGCGCGCATTGTGTTGGGAACGCGGATGGCCGTGTTCGCTTCCATGCACAAACTCCAGCTCATCGTCGTCGACGAGGAACACGACCCGAGCTACAAGCAACAGGAAGGCGCGCGTTATTCGGCGCGTGACCTCGCCGTTTATCGCGGGCACCTCGACGGCGCAAAGGTACTCCTGGGGTCGGCCACGCCTTCGCTGGAGAGCTGGCAGGCCAGCGAGAAGGGGCGCTATCGGCGGCTCGCGATGCCCTCGCGTGTAGGCCAGGGCGCCCTGCCTACAGTGCGTCTGGTCGACATGAACCTGCAACCCAAGAACGCAGTGTTCTCTTTGCAGTTGCTGGATGCCATCCAGCAGCGCATCGCGCGAGGGGAACAGTCGCTCCTCTTCCTGAATCGCCGCGGTTATGCGCCGGTGCTGGCCTGCACCGCCTGCGATTGGAAAAGCGAGTGCCCGAACTGCAGCGCCTACCGGGTCTTTCACAAGATCGACCGCACCCTGCGCTGCCACCACTGCGGCCACACCGAGCGCGTGCCCCGAGCCTGCCCGGCATGCGGCAACGTCGACATTGCGCCGGTGGGTCGCGGCACCGAGCGGCTGGAGGAACACCTCGGCGAGCTGCTGACCGATGTCAAGCAGGTCAACGGCGAGCCGGTGCGCATTGCGCGCATGGACGCGGACAGCACGCGCTTCAAAGGTGCGCTTGAAGAGCAACTTGCCCGCATGCACGCGGGCGAGGTCGACGTGCTGGTGGGCACGCAAATGGTCACCAAAGGCCATGACTTCCGACGCATCACGCTGGTGGCCGCCCTCAATGCAGACTCGGCGCTGTTCTCGTCCGACTTCCGCGCGCCCGAGCGCCTCTTCAGTCTGCTGATGCAGGCCGCGGGGCGCGCCGGCCGCGATGCGGCGCAGTCCCAAGCCAGCGAAATGTGGGTGCAGACGTGGCATCCGAAGCATCCGCTTTTCAGCGCGCTGCGACGTCACGACTACCCGGCGTTCGCCGCGCAACAACTGAAGGAGCGCGAGGCTGCGGGGATGCCGCCCTGCGGCTACCAGGCGCTGG
>JBKJTX010000075.1:0-4805 GCA_046590315.1 Ramlibacter sp.
CCGCCAGCGGCAGTTCCGACAGGTCGACCTGGTGCGAGATCGCGGCCTTCACGGCGTGGGCCACTGTCTCGTGCGCATCGCGGAACGGCAGGCCCTTCTTGACCAGATAATCGGCGAGGTCGGTGGCGGTGGAGAAGCCCTCCAGCGCTGCGGCGCGCATCGCCTCGGGCTTGACGGTGATGCCGCCGACCATCTCGGCGAAGATGCGCAGCGTGTCCTTGAGCGTGTCTACCGTGTCGAACAGCGGTTCCTTGTCTTCCTGGTTGTCCTTGTTGTAGGCCAGCGGCTGGCCCTTCATGAGCGTGATGAGGCCCATCAGATGGCCCACCACCCGCCCGGTCTTGCCGCGTGCGAGTTCGGGCACGTCGGGGTTCTTCTTCTGCGGCATGATCGATGAGCCGGTGGTAAAGCGGTCGGCGATGGCGATGAAGCCGAAGTTCTGGCTCATCCAGAGCACCAGTTCCTCCGACAGCCGGCTGATGTGCACCATGGCGAGCGAAGCAGCAGCCGCGAACTCGATCGCGAAGTCGCGGTCGCTCACCGCGTCCAGCGAGTTCTGACAGACGCCGTCCATGCCGAGACTGCGCGCGACTGCTTCGCGGTCCAGCGGATAGCTCGTCCCGGCCAAGGCTGCGGCGCCCAGCGGCAACTGGTTGACGCGCTTGCGCACATCGGCCATGCGCTCGGTGTCCCGGTTGAACATTTCCACGTAGGCGAGCAGATGATGGCCAAAACTCACTGGCTGCGCCACCTGCAGGTGGGTGAATCCGGGCATGACCGTCTCGGCGTTTTTGTCGGCGAGTTCCAGCAACGCCTGCTGCAACGCCACCAGCAGGCCGGAGATGAGGTCGATCTCGCCGCGCAGCCACAGGCGCAGGTCGGTCGCGACCTGGTCGTTGCGGCTGCGGCCGGTATGCAGGCGCTTGCCGGCATCGCCGACCAACTGCGTGAGGCGTGCCTCGATGTTCAGGTGCACGTCTTCCAGTTCGAGCTTCCATTCGAAGCGCCCAGCCTGGATTTCTTCCGCGACCTCTGCCAACCCCTTTTCGATTGCCGCGAGGTCGGCCGGTGCGATGATCTTCTGGGTGCACAGCATGCGTGCGTGCGCGAGCGAGCCGTCGATGTCGGCGCGCCACATGCGCTGGTCGAAGGAGACGCTTGCGGTATAGCGCTGCACCAACTCGCTCATAGGCTCCGAAAATAGGGCCGACCAGCCTTGGGACTTCTTATCGAGTTGGTTCATAAGGGCATGAGGGGCGGGCACTGGTTCGCCCCAGGGTAGGTTGCGGCAAGATCACCAATAATCGACGGGAAAAGCCGCTTCAGGATGAACGACTCGCAAATTTTATCGGCGTTCCAGGAATTGCCCCCACCGTCGGCCTCGCCGCGGCGTGCACTGGTGTTTGACGCCTGCCACGTCGGGGTCATTTTGCGCGCCGTGCTGTTCGTCGAGGTCGTGATGGCCGTTGGCGCCATGTTTGGTGCAAACAGTTTGGCTGATTGGCTGCTCCGGGTGTCGATCCTGAGTGGTGGCGCCTTGCCGGCGACGCTGGCCTGGCTGGTGGTGGCCTGCATGCTCAAAAATCTGCTGGCCCGTCTGCCGCCCGTCGGGCAGCAGGTGTTCGGTGTGGCGCTGGGCGCGCTGGCTGGCCTTTTTAGCTGCGCGGTGCTGGGGCTCGTTGGGTTTGTGAGCAGCATGCTCTGGCTGGCCTCGGCCTGCACCGGAGCCTTGCTTGCGGCGGCGCTGGTCGCCGCGCTGGTGCTGCGGGCAAAGGGCCGCATGCCGGCCGATGCCACCGCGCGGCTGGCGGAACTGCAGGCGCGCATCCGCCCGCACTTCCTGTTCAATGCCTTGAACAGCGCCATCGCTCTTGTGCGAGACGATCCGGCGCGCGCCGAGGCGGTGCTCGAAGACTTGAGCGACCTGTTTCGCCACGCGCTGGTGGACCAGGGCGAATCGGTCACGCTCGCCGAAGAGGTGACTTTGGCTCGGCGCTACCTTGATATCGAGCAGGTTCGCTTTGGCGACCGCCTGCAGGTGGAGTGGGCGCTCGACCCGGCAGCGGGCGACGCCCGCGTGCCGCCACTGGTGCTGCAGCCACTGGTCGAAAATGCGGTTAAGCATGGGGTTGAGCCAAGCGCCGCGGGCGCCCATGTCAAGGTCAGCACGCAGCGCCGCGGTGGCAGTGTGGTCATCAAGGTCACCAATACCGTTCCCGGCGGCCAGGGCAAGCCCGGCCACGGCGTCGCGCAGAATAATGTGCGCGACCGGCTGCGCCTGCTGCATGACGTGCAAGGCCAGTTCCAGACGATCCTGAAGGACGGTGTGTACCAAGTGCGCATGGAGGTGCCGGCATGAAATTGCCTTCCGGCAGGCCCCCCCAAGGGCTGCAAGCCAACTTGGAACGGCCCGACGTCGACTTGAAAGGAGTGACGCTGCGATGAGTCTTCAGTTGCTACTGGTTGACGACGAGCCGCTGGCACGCTTGCGCCTTCGCACATTGCTTGCCGACTGCCATGCTCCCGCAGTGCTCGTCGGGGGCGAGGCCGGCAACGCCGCCCAGGCGATGGAGTTGCTGGGGCGGATGGCATTCGACGCCGTGCTGTTGGACGTGCGCATGCCCGGCGCCGACGGTCTCGTGCTTGCGCAGGCGCTGCGCTCGCTCCCGCGAACCCCCGTCATCGTGTTTGTCACAGCCCATGCCGAACACGCGGTGGCGGCGTTCGAGCTTGAGGCGGTCGACTACCTCACAAAGCCTGTTCGGCTGGAGCGGCTGCAGGCCGCGCTGCAAAAAGTCGAGCGCGTCATCCAGGCGCGTGCCAGCGGCCCGTCCGACACCGCGCCCGAAGTCCTGCTCATCCAGGACCGGGGCCGAACCGAGCGCGTGCCCCTCGCCGAAGTTCTTTATTTCAAGGCCGAACTCAAATACATCACCGTACGCACCGCGTCGAGGAGCTATATTCTGGACGCATCGCTCAGCGAGCTGGAGGAGCGCCACCCGGCGTACTTCCTGCGAGTGCACCGCAATGCCCTGGTCGCGCGGCGGGCGGTACGCGCGCTCGAGAAACACTACGACCCCGAAGAAGGGGACGGCTGGGCGGTTCGGTTGAACGGCATAGACGAGGTGCTGGCGGTGTCGCGGCGCCAGCTGGGCGCGGTGCGCGAGGCCTTGGCGGCGTGAGCCGTTGAATTGGGTTGGGCAATACGAACCACAAGGGCTCCATGGACGAGACGCAAAAGGCAGTGCCACAAGAAACCGCAGTCCCGCCGGAGGTGGCTGCGGCCCCGGCGCCCCCCATCGCGGCGCCGGTGGCTGCGGACCCCGAGGATCCGTCGCACGTCTTGCTCCACATGCCGGTCACAGTGCGCAGCATGACGCTGGTGGTGCTAACGGTCATTCTGGTGCTGGCGACGCTGCGCTGGGCCAGCGCATTTTTTATCCCGTTGATGCTGGGCTTCATGCTGAGCTACGCGCTGTCGCCCATCGTCGACGCGTTGCAGCGGGCGCGCATCCCGCGTGCCATCAGTGCCGCCGTCTTGATGATCGGCATCCTCGGAGGAACAGGCGCATCCATGTACGCGTTCAGCGACGACGCGAACCAATTGATCGATACGCTGCCCGCCGCGACGACACAGCTGCGGCAGGCGATACGCGAGCGTGCCGGTCGCACCGCGCGGCTGGACAGTATGCAGAAGGCCGCGGCGCAGCTCGAGCAGGCGGCGGCCGACGCGAGCCCGGCAGCGCCGACCGCTCGCGGCGTGCAGCGCGTGGTCATCGAGAAGACGCGCTTCGACATACGCGAGCACCTCTGGAACGGAACCCTGGGCCTGGTCAGCCTGCTCGGGCAAATCACCGTGGTCACTTTCCTCACGTATTTTCTGCTGTTGTCGGGCGACACCTTCAGGCGCAAGCTGGTCAAGATCACTGGTCCCACGCTGAGCGAAAAAAAGATCACCGTGCAGGCGCTGGACGAGATCACCGCGCAGATCCAGCGCTACTTGCTGGTCCAGGTGGTGGCCAGTATTTTTGTGGGCGTCGTCACCGGCTTGGCGTTCTGGGCGCTGGGCCTCAAGCACGCGGTGGTGTGGGGTTTTGCCAGCGGCCTCTTGAATCTCGTTCCTTATATCGGCGCGGCGGTGATCACCGGTGCGGCGGCGCTGGTCGGCTTTATGCAATTCGGTGAGCTGGACCAAGCGGTGTACATTGCCGGCGCATCGCTCGCGATCCACACTGTCGTCGGCAACTTGCTGGTTCCCTGGTTGACCAGCCGGGCGAGCCGGATGAATCCGGTGGCCGTCTTCATCGGCGTGTTGGCCTGGGGCTGGCTCTGGGGGGTGTGGGGACTGCTGCTAGGTATCCCTATCATGATGATCGTGAAGGCGGTTTGCGACCGCGTCGACCATCTCAAGCCGGTGGGCGAACTGCTGGGGACGTAGGAGGGCTGCGCCTAGCCGCTAGCGGATCTGGGCGGCTTTCGCGCGTTTGGTGTAGTCCTGGTACGCGGGTAACGCGATTGCGGCGAGGATGCCGATGACCATGATTACCGGGAACAGCAGGCCGAGAATTTTCACACCCAGAGAGTTCGGCGGCGGGGGCGCGCCGAAGCGGTTCCCGCGCTCTGTGCCGCCCTTGAAGATCCAGATCAATCCCACCAAGGGGATCAGCGCGAGGAGGGACATCCAACCCGACCAGTCCATGTCGTGACTGCGCTGGATGGTCTTGAGCGCGAAGAACACCAGGTAGGCGCCGCCCGCCAGGAAGCCGACGGCGGCGGCGACACCCTCCCGGCCGGCGCCGACGAAC
>JBKJTX010000097.1:0-3330 GCA_046590315.1 Ramlibacter sp.
CGAAATGTATGAGGGACCTGCCGGCGCTTCGAACGGTTGCCCAGTCGGTCGACCCCGCAGTTGACTGGCGCGAACTGGACATCATGCAGGCGATCGACTACGCGGTCGAACTGGGCGTGTTCAAAGCGCCGGCGGTGGTGATCGACGGCAGTCTGGCGTTTAGCTTTCTGCCGAGTCCGAAGGATCTCGCTGCGGCGATGCACCTGCGCAAGGCGGCCTGAGATGGACCTCGATAGTCTTCAGCAGGCGGTGCAGCAAGTGGGCTTGGCGGCGCTCGGCGTGAGCTTTTTGACCGGGTTTTTCTTCAGCTTCAACCCCGTCGCGCTCGCCTCCATTCCGGTGTCACTGGCCTACGTCACCAAGGCCAGGGCACCGGCCAAAGCCTTGGTCTTCGGCGGAATGTTCATTGTCGGGTTGGTCCTTACCCACGTCGTCTTGGGCGCGATAGCCGGTTTTGGTGGACAGGGCATTCAGGCTGGCGTCGGAAGATTTTGGGGCCTGCTGCTCGGGCCCTGGCTCATCCTGATGGGTTTGATGTGGCCCGGCTGGATACGGTTGCCGTTCCAGGGCCTGTCGTTCCGCGTGCAGCGTGCCGACGGCGCATGGGGGGCATTTGCACTCGGCGTGCCGTTCGCGATCGCGGTGTGTCCGGCCTGCACTCCTGCACTCATCGTGCTGCTCGGGGTGGCGGCCGCTGGCGGTTCCGCCGCCTGGGGCGCCGCATTGCTGCTGTCGTTTGCGCTTGGCCGCGCCGTGCCGATTGCGTTGGGTGCAATTGGCATTGGCTGGCTTGAGAAATTTCGCTCCTTTTCACGCTATCAACGCACGTTCGACATCCTGGGCGGCATCACGTTGATCCTGATGGGCCTGTACATGCTCAACGCCTACTTCTTTGTCATACCGGAACTGGCGGGATGACGCCGCGAGAGTGACCCATCTCGCATCCGCCCCGGTGAGCCCAAGCACAAGCCGCCGCTGGCTTCCGTGGCTGGGCGCCCTGCTCGGTATGGCAGCGTTGGCGTGGGTCCTGCGCCGCTTCGACCTCAACCGTTTTGTCTCGCTGCTTGCGGGTGCAGACCCGCGCTACCTGGTTCTCGTCGTCGCCGCAGTCTTGAGTGAGCAGCTGGTGCGCGCCTGGAAGTGGCGCCAGTTGCTGTACCCCCTTCGGTCGGTGGGCACCTTCTACCTGTTCGGCACCATCATGGCGGGCTATCTGCTTGCGATGCTGGTGCCCTTCGGATTCGGCACCATCGCGCGCTCCTGGCTGGTCGCGCGGCGCAAGGATCTGAAACTCGCGGCAGTGCTGGCCACCGTCGCGCTCGACCGGCTGACCGATGGTCTGGTATTCGCGTGTCTGGTTCCCATCGCACTGTTGTCGGTGGCCTTTGCCGATCCGACAGGCGGCATCCGTACCGGGCTGGTCTGGGGCGGTGCCGGCAGCTTTACCCTGTTCGCGCTGCTGCTTGTCGCGCTGGTTGGCTACCGCCGCGGCGCACTGGCGCCCGAGGGCCGAGTCGCGCGCATTGTCGAGCGGCTACCGAATCGTTTCAGGCAACCGATGCGCCGTATAGCCATTTCCTTCGCCGAAGGGATCGCCTGGCCGCGCAAAGCTTGGCGCGGTGTCGGCGTGCTACTGGCAAGCCTGGCGATCAAACTGATTGCAGCCACGCATTTTCTTTGGGCTGGGCTGGCCTTTGGGGTGGTGCTCGAGCCCGGGCAGTATCTGTTCCTCGTCGTCTTTCTCGGGTTTCTGATCATCCTCGGGCACTTTGCCCGCGTCGCCGGCAGCTTCATCATTGGCGGGGTGTTTGCGCTCGGACTGTTTGGCATCGACGAGGAGCGGGCGCTGGCCGTTGTGCTGGTGGTGGAGGCCGCCAACCTGTTGGCTGTCGCATCCGTCGGCGCAGTCTCGCTGTGGTGGCAAGGGGTCAAGCTGGGCGAGCTGCGCGAGGCTGCAAAAAACTCCGGCTCTCCCAATGAATGAATGGGCGTCATTTGCCGGCCTTGCGCCTTCGCAGCAGCAGGTACACCGCCGGAATCACGAACATCGACAACAGCGGCGCGGTGATCATCCCGCCCACCATCGGCGCGGCGATACGCTGCATCACTTCCGAGCCCGTGCCGCCGCCCCACATGATCGGCAACAGTCCCGCAAGAATCACTGCGACCGTCATGGCCTTGGGCCGCACGCGCAGCACTGCGCCTTCCTCGATGGCCCCGATCAATTCGTCACCGCTGGTTTTGCCCGCGGTGAGGCGATCGGTCCACGCCTGCTTCAGGTAGAGCAGCATGATCACTCCGAACTCCGCGGACACTCCCGCCAACGCGATGAAGCCGACGGCCCCGGCCACCGACAGGTTGTAGCCGAGCAGGTACAACAGCCAGATGCCGCCGACCAGCGCGAACGGCAGCGTCGCCATGATCAAGAGCGCCTCGTCGAATCGGCGGAAAGTCAAGTACAGCAGCACGAAGATGATCACCAGCGTCAAAGGCACCACGACCTTCAGCTTGGCAGTGGCGCGTTCGAGAAACTCGAACTGGCCCGACCACGAGACCGAGTAGCCGGGCTGCAGCTTCACTTTCTCGGCGACCGTGCGCTGCATCTCTTGCACCGCCGAACGCAGGTCGCGGCCGCGGAGGTCGACATACACCCAACCCGACAAGCGGGCGTTCTCGCTGCGCAGCATCGGCGGCCCGTCGACGATCCGAATATCAGCGACATCGGACAGCAGCAGTCTGGCGCCGCGCTCCGTCACGATAGGCAAGGCGCGCAATTTTTCCAGCGAGTCACGGATTTCTCGAGGATACCGCACGTTGATCGGGAAGCGCTGCAGACCTTCCACCACTTCGCCGATGTTCTCGCCGCCGACCGCGGAAGATATCACGGACTGGACATCGGCGATCGTCATACCGAAACGACTCGCCGCGTCGCGACGGATAGTCACATCGACATAGCGCCCACCGCTCAGGCGCTCGGCCAGCGCGCTCGTCACCCCGGGCACGTCCTTGAGCACGCGCTCGATTTCGCCGGTGACGCGATCGATCTCCGCCAGGTCTGTGCCCGCGACCTTCACGCCAACCGGGCTCTTGATGCCGGTAGCCAGCATGTCGATGCGGTTGCGAATCGGCGGTACCCAAATGTTGGCCAGGCCCGGCACCTTGACGATGCGGTCGAGTTCGTCGACCAGCATGTCCTGCGTCAGGCCGGCGCGCCACTCATTCTTGGGCCTGAACTGGATCGTGGTCTCGAACATCTCGAGTGGCGCCGGGTCGGTGGCGGTTTCGGCTCGGCCCGCCTTGCCCTTCACGCGCAGGACCTCGGGCAGCGAC
>JBKJTX010000380.1:0-3014 GCA_046590315.1 Ramlibacter sp.
CCCACCGGCGAAGTGCGCAATTTTCCGACCAACACCAGTGACGCCCTCACCAGCGGCGGCACGTACGCCATCGCGGGCGCCATCGAACGCATGGTGCAGCACGTGCGCCAGCACTGCGGTGCCGAGCCGGCCTGCTACATGACGGGTGGTGCGGGCTGGAAGATGGCCCCCCACATGTCGGTGCAGTTCGAGCTGGTCGAAAGCCTGATCTTCGACGGCCTGCTCGAGATTGCCACCACCCGCTCACTCTGAGCCCAACCCGTCGACGGCTTGGTGCAGGGCCTCCTGCGCCTGCGCGACCACCTTCTCTTTCCACTCGTCGGTGTCCGTGTAGAAGGCGTCCTTCACCCGGCGCTTGATATCCGCTGCCTGTGCGGGCGGTGCCTCCGGGTGGAGTTGCAGCCACTGCTCGGCCCGCAGCGCATTCAGCGTCTCCTGGACGGGGACGGTGCCGTACTCCAGCGCGATTCCGGTGACTTCAGCTTGCGGACACTCGTCGTAGGCGCAGGTCCACATGAGCCCGGTGAGGTAGGCGGAGGTCGATGAGCCATCGTAAATCGAAGTCACCGGCGTGGCGCCCCCGCTTGCCCACCATGTGCGGGCGCGCGCGATCGATACCGCATCATCGCGGCCGGCGAAGATGCGTTCTCCAACACCGTTGGGACCGAGCCCGGTGTGTACGTCGATCCACCCGATGCGCGATGCGCGCTGTCCGTGGCTGCGCAACACTTCGCGCAACGCGAGGTTGCTCCAGGTTGGATGGGTCCCGCCGAAGAAGAGGCCTGCTGCAAAGGCGTGCTGGCCGCCGGTGATCGCAGCCTGGAAAGCGGCTTCGCCGCGGCTGGCGATGTACTGCCCGATCGCCGCGGTGTTTGCGGGCGGCGGCGGCCACTGTTGCGGCAACAGCAGCGGTTGAACTTCGGCATAGGCCGGATTGGCGGGCAAGGGTTGGCTGAAATCGAGGAAGTTTCGGTTCAAGTCCACGTTTTCATGGGTCACGCGGCGGATGTGCGAGAACCCGTACGGATTGAGTGCGTGGATGTACAGAACCGCGACGCCCGCCTCGCGTGCGTGCTGACGCCAAGCGAGGTCGCACAGCGCCGTCACCTGCACGCCGCTGCCGCAAAAGCCCTCCACGCCATGGCAACCACTGCTGAGAATCAGCAGGCGCGCGGCATCGGGAGGTCCATCGCGCGCGACGTCCATCGCCAGCGCTTCGCCGTCGCGACCAAGCTCGGGGTGCATGCGGGACTCGATCGCCAGGCCTGCCGCTTGCGCGGCCTCGATGAACTTGGCGCGGGCTTCACTGTAAGAATTGGAGAACGCGCGCGTGGTGGCGCTCATTCCTTACCTTTGGCGAGCCATGCCTCGGCCAGTCGCACCCAATAAGTCGCGCCGAGTGGGATCAGGTCGTCGTTGAAGTCGTAGCTCGGGTTGTGCAACATGCAGGGCCCGCCGCCGTGGCCCATCTCGCGGTGCTTGCCGTCGCCGTTGCCGATGAAACAGTAGGCGCCCGGCTTGGCCTGCAGCATGTAGGCGAAGTCCTCGGCGGTCATGGTTGGCTCCTGCGGTTCCACATTTGCCTCGCCGACGATCGAGGCCATCACCTTGCGGGCAAACTCGGCCTCGGGCGCGGAATTGATTGTGGGCGGGTAATTGCGTTTGAACTCGAACTCGCAGATGGCATCATGTGCCGCGCACACATGCTCGGCAATTTTCTTCATGCGCGCCTCGATCAGGTCGAGCACTTCCAGCGTGAAGGTGCGCACCGTGCCTTGCAGCTCGCAGCTGTCAGGCACCACGTTCGTGGCTTCGCCCGCATGGATCATCGTCACCGAAACGACGCCCGCGTCGTTCGGCTTCTTGTTGCGGCTGATGATGGTCTGGAATGCCTGAACCATCTGGCAGGCGACGGGAACCGGGTCCACGCCGTTATGGGGCATCGCGGCATGGCTGCCGCGGCCGCGGACGACAATCTTGAACTCGTTGCTCGACGCCATCACCGGCCCCGCGCTCATTAAAAACTTGCCGACGTCGTAGCCCGGCCAGTTGTGCATGCCGAATACCGCCTCCATCGGGAACTTCTCGAAGAGGCCATCCTTGATCATCTCGCGTGCGCCGCCGCCTCCTTCTTCCGCAGGCTGGAAGATCAGGTAGACGGTGCCGTCGAAGTTACGGTTCTTCGCGAAGTGCTGGGCTGCGGCCAGCAGCATGGCCACATGGCCGTCGTGGCCGCACGCATGCATCTTGCCCTGGTGCTTGCTCGCATGGGCGAAGGTGTTGAACTCCTGCATGGGCAGTGCGTCCATGTCGGCACGCAGGCCGACCGCCCGAGAGCTGGTCCCGTTCTTCACAATGCCCACGACACCGGTCGTGCCCATTCCCCGGTGAATCGGAATGCCCCATTCGGTCAGGGCTTTGGCTACAACATCCGCGGTGCGCGCTTCTTTGAAGCACAGTTCAGGATGGGCGTGAATGTCGCGACGGATCGCGGAGATGGACGCGGCCTGCGTGACCACCGAGTCGAGCATATTCATGAGTTGAGACGTGTTTCGCTGGAGAGCCCCAGTCTAGCCCGAGCGGCGCCTTTTCGCGCGCAAAAGACGTCACGCCTTGCTGCGACAGCGCGCGCACCTGCGAGCACAAGGGCGGCTACCATCACACTGCGGGCCAGTGATTTCTCCTGCTGTAGAGCGGGATGGGATGTGCAGGTCGCCGCGTACTATAGGATTACCCATGAGCAATTCCATCGGCATCTCCCCTAGTGTCAGTTTGCTGAATGGCTCGGGTGTCGTGAAAGGGGCGTGCCCCCACGACTGCCCGGACACCTGTTCTTTCGTCACGACCGTGCAGGATGGAGTCGCTTTGAAGGTGCAGGGAAACCCGGATCATCGCCACACTGATGGCGTGCTGTGCACCAAGGTGTCGCGCTACACCGAGCGCACCTACCATCCTGAGCGCGTGTTGCACCCTCTGCGTCGGATCGGCGCCAAGGGTTCCGGCCGCTTCGAGCG
>JBKJTX010000386.1:0-3477 GCA_046590315.1 Ramlibacter sp.
CGAGTTGCGCCCGCCGCGGCTGTATTCGGTCTTGAGGACGACCATGGGGTCCTTGCCGTTCATGATGACGTTGCCGGCGCGGATTTCTTGAGCGATTTTCATAGCGAAGGTCTAGCAGGGTAGGCCGCGATTTCGCCCTGGGATTGCGTGGGCGGCGGCGGGGTGCGCGTAGGCGCAAAGCCATGCATTTTAGCGTCTTTCGGCGCCGAGTTCGCCCGGCCGGCTGCAAGGGTCATTCACAGGCGCAGGGCATACTCGCCATCCCATGAATTTCCCAAGCGACGCAAGTCGGCGGCCGACCCGTCCCTCGGTTCACACCGAAACTTTGCTGGCGGTCACGGCCGTCTTCATCCTTCTGAGCGGCAATGGGCCGTTCTGGCGGGCCGCTCTAGACGCGCGGCTCTGGTCCGAGCCTGGTACCTGGCTCTTTGCCGCGGCGGTTTTCACCGCGCTCTCGGCCTTCTACGTAGCGGTGACTGCGGTGCTTGCGAACCGCTACACGGTGCGGCCCCTGCTGGCTGTCCTGCTACTTGTGACCGCCGCTGCGGCGTACTACATGGACCGGTATGTGATTTACCTCGACCGGGCGATGCTGCGCAACATTCTGGCCACGCAATACAAGGAAGCGAGCGAGCTGCTGGGATGGGGCATGGCGGGCCATGTCCTGCTCTTTGGCGCTTTGCCGGCGGCGCTGTTGTGGTGGCCGACGCTTAAGCGCCGGCCGTGGGGTCGAGCGGCGGTCGTTCGCCTTGGCTGGATCGTCGGCGCCACTGCCCTGGGGGTTGCCAGCTTGCTTCTGGTTTTCGCCGACTTCGCCTCGTTGATGCGCAACCGAAAGGAGATTCGCCACCTCATCACGCCTGGGAACATCGTCGCTTCCTTGGCGGGCAATGCGTGGGGCCGGGCCAAACGCCCGTCGCAGCCCCGCATCGTCGTCGGTGCAGATGCGAAGATGGCACCCGCCCCGCCACAGCGCCCGGCGCTTTTTGTGTTGGTCGTCGGCGAGACGGCCCGTGCGCAGAATTTCGCGCTCAATGGCTACGCGCGCCAGACCAACCCGCAATTGACACGCCGCGACGTGATCAATTTCCCAGATGCAACGGCTTGCGGCACGTCCACGGAGGTATCCCTGCCGTGCATGTTCTCGCCATTCGGGCGCGCGCACTACGACGAAGAAAAGATCCTGACGCATGAATCAGTGCTGCATGTTCTCGCGCGCGCGGGCGTCAAGGTCGTCTGGCGGGACAACCAGACCGGATGCAAGGGTGTCTGCGACGGTCTGCCGGCGCAACAGCTTGATCACGCGCCCGTCCCTGCGCTGTGTCCGGGCGAGCAATGCCTGGACGAGATCCTGCTGCACGGCATGGATCAGGTGCTGCGCGACCACGCCGGCAACCTGCTGGTGGTCATGCATCAACTGGGCAGTCATGGGCCTGCTTACTTCAAGCGGTACCCGGCCGCGTTCAAGCAGTTCACGCCCGCTTGCGAAACGCAGGATCTGCGCCGTTGCAGCGCGTCCGAAATCGTCAATGCCTACGACAACACGCTGCTGTACACCGATTTCTTTCTAGGCAAGGTGATCGATTTCCTCACCGAGGCGCAAAAGACGCACGACACCGCGATGCTCTATGTGTCAGACCACGGCGAATCGCTGGGCGAGGGGGGCCTTTACCTGCATGGCGTGCCTTGGGCCATCGCCCCAGACGTACAGACGCGTGTGCCATTTGTCGTCTGGCTGTCACCGGCGTTTCGAGATGGCCGCGGGGTTGGCGCCGAATGCATGCGCAATTTCGCCCGGCGCCAGGGGGTCAGTCACGACTACCTGTTCCATTCGCTGTTGGGGGCCCTGGGGGTACAGACCCAAGTCTACGACGCGCGACTGGACGTGTTCGCGCCGTGCCGGGGCGCGGCCGTAAAGAAACCCTGACCTTCAGGCCGCGGGCCGGCGCTTGCCACGCACAAAGTCAACGAGTTGCTGTGCAAGGTCGGCCTGCGCTAAAAGCCGCTCTTGTGCTTTCAATGCGCACGCGCTCCAGGCGGCAAGGTCGATGGCCGGCAATTCGCAGGTGATGCCGTTCCAGGCGTCGTGGAAATGGCGCAGGCTGGACGGCGCGCCGGCCCAGTCGAGAAACGCCGAAAGCTTGGCACGGTGCGCTTCGTCGTCTTGCGGATAGAGCTGCCAGGCGAACGGCTTGCCGGCCCAAATCGCTCGCACAAGCGAATCTTCGCCGCGCACGAAATTCAGGTCGCACGACCACAGAAGATGGTCGAAATCGACCTGGCTGAGGAGCGGCAACCAGACGATGGACAGGCGGGCCTGCACGTTCCATTCCCCTGCGTCGCGGTCGTTGGCATGGAGCGCGGCCTCAACGGCGCGTGTGGCACGACCTGAAGTCACCAACAACGTGGTCACCTGCGGCCCGTGCGCCAGCTGTCGCAACAGCAGCTGGAGCGCGGCAGGTTCGTAGCAGAACAGGCTTGCCAGCCGGCCGTCTGGCGCTTTCTGGATGGCGTGCGACTGCAACCACGCGGCCTTGTCAAAGCTCGCCTGCCGTTCGGCCAAGTCCGGCTCACGCAGCAGCCCGCCCGTTTCAGCGGTGAAGCCCGGATAAAAGAAGTGCTTGACGAGGCCGGTCGCTGGGCCCGCCTGTACGGGTGAGGGCAGGCCATGGCTGCGTTCGGCAAACGCCTCGGCGGTGAGGTATTCGAGATTGATCCAGGGCGGCTGCCGGCCCTGCGTAGTGGTTTTGCGGGCGAGCTCGGCCTGGAAAGACGGGGGCAGCTCGCAGCCGAAGGCTTCAATGACAGCGTCGCCTGCGTCCCCGGCCTCCACTAACGAAGTGGCAGCGTCCCAGTGCCGCACCTGCACACCGACCGCGCCTTGCGGTACCAGCCACGTCAGCGCAGAGGGATCGTCGACCCACAATCGCACTTCATCGCCACGCGCGGCCATCTGGGCAGACAAGCGCCAGCACACGCCGATATCGCCGTGGTTGTCGATGACCTTGCAAAAGATGTCCCAGAGCATGAGTGGCTGGTTTTGGCAATTGTGCGTCGCGCCAAATCATTGTCCACAATAGCGGTTGTATGTCCGAGAGTCATTCCGAACAATTGTTGGCCCAGGTGGCCGCGCTGCCGCCGCTGCCCGGCGTCTATCGCTACTTCGATGCCCAGGAGGGTGTGTTGTACGTCGGTAAGGCGCGCAACCTCAAAAAGCGGGTCTCCAGCTACTTCCAGAAGAACCACGGCGGCACCCGCATTGGGCACATGATCGGCAAGATCGCGCGTCTGGAGACGACGGTCGTTCGCTCGGAAGCCGAAGCGCTGCTGCTCGAGAACAATCTGATCAAGACGCTCAATCCGCGCTACAACATCCTGTTTCGTGACGACAAGAGCTATCCATACCTGAAGATCACTGGTGTACCGGACAAAGGAGGAAGCGATGGCGTGCAAGGCGCGGCGCCGAATGCCGTCGCC
>JBKJTX010000412.1:0-3615 GCA_046590315.1 Ramlibacter sp.
TCGCCGTAGTGCTGGTACGCCGCCCACAGGGCGCCGAATGCCGCCCGCTGATCGTTCAGGCTGTTGCGCGCTTGCTTCAGCGCCGCACCGATGGTTGCCGGCGGTCCGCCGCGCGCGCCTGGCAGCAGCGCGTCGTACAGTGTGCTGCTGAACAGGATCGCGCCGGTGTCGCTGATCGGCCAGGCCGTGCCGATGTAGTTGCGCACGCCGCGACGGAAGAATTCGTCGACCAGGCCCGGCAACAGCGCGTCATCGGCGCCGCGCAGCGGAGGGGCCTTACTTCCATCCGTCGCGCGAACATTCGACGTGAGGCTCGACAGGCAGGCGTTGGCAACCACCAGCGCGGGAACCCGGCTGATGCTGGCGAGCTCGCGGGCAGTGAAATAGCGATCCCCGAAAATCCATCCCGCGCGCTTGTCCGGCTGCTCGGGATCGAAGTTGCCGTGGCCGGCATAGTGCAGGATGTCGTAGTCGTTGTTGTCCAAAAGGCGCAGCACGTCCAGGATCGTCGCTGGTTCGACGCCTCGCAGCTCTCCGATGCGCTCGGCGTTGCGCGCACCAACGCGCAGGTCCACCTGCACGCGTCGCGCACGCAGCAACTGCGCCACTTCCAGCGCTTCCCTGCGGGCGCCATCCAGCGACAGGCCCTGATCGGGATCGCCAGGGTCCCCGATTACCAGCGCGCGCAACTGCGGCGACGGCATGTACGGCGGTGGGGGTGTCGGGCTATAAGACGTGCGCAACTGGCGCGACAGCGCGACGGCGAGGCCGAGCGGCCTCGCGGCTTGCGCCTCCTTGTGGAAGCTTTCCATCATCTCCCACTGAATCCTCGCCGTGTCGCGATCGACCTCGACAATCAGCTGGTCGCCCATGCCGAGCCGCTCGTGAAAATCGGCCGGCACGAACAGCGTGCGCATCAATCGGCCAAGCTCGCTGGCTTCTTTCGGATCGTCGGGGTCGGTCATGCGATCGATGATTTCGTCGACCAGCGTCCACTCCAGGGGCATCACGCGCTCAGCGACGACGGCTGTCTCGCTGATGGCCGCGGCGCGCACGCCCCCGCTGTCACGCATGAACGACGTGCGCGTGGGCGGAAGACCGGGCGATTTGCCGGTGGAGGGGCGCCGCGCCAGGTCCAGCAGACCGGCCTGCGTCAGGACGTCACCACCCCGCGTCTCGCTCAGGCGATGCAGCACTTGCTCGCAGCTCGCGCGCAGTTCAGGGGTTGCGGTCACGCCTTGCAGCACCTGCCTGGCCGCTTTTGCCGCAGTTCCTTTCGCCGCACCCCCCACCTTGCGCCACGCCGTCGCGAGCAGGATCGCCGACATGGCGATCTCTTCGCCGATGACGCCCCCCGGGCCCTTTTTTAGTTCTTCCACGAGTCGAATGCCGGCAGGCATGTTTGTCTTCTTCGCGCTCAACGCCTCCAGCACGCGTTGCGCCTTGCGCAGCTCCCACTCCACGATGCGAATGCGCCGCACCGAGGAGTTCTGCAGGCCGGTTTGCATGGCGTCGCCCAGGCCTTCGAGCATGCAGCCCACGGCGGCTTCGATGCCGAGGTTGCCGTTGCCCGAGCCGATCAGAAGCGTGCTCACGGTCTTGACGGATCGCAAAGGCGCGACGGACTGCGCCAAGGCGCGCGTCGTGCGCCGCAGCGACTGCATGCCGAACGTGCCGGGGCGGCCCATGCCGGCAATCGCCACGGTTTTGCGTGCATCCCACCACGGGTAGAAATTGATGTCGCCGACAGAGCCTCGCAGGATGCCGCGCCGCGTTTGGCTGGTGATGATGAGATCTTCGGGCGTGCACGGCGCGTCGTGCCCGATGCCCGAGATGGCCTTGTCCAGCGTGAGCTCGACCAGCTGCGGCTCGACCCCCTCGTAATGCCCGGCGGCGACGATCTCGCCATCCACCTGCGTGATGTTCGCCCAGATCACTTCGAGCGTGATCGTGGCGGCGCGTTTCCGCACCGCAGGAGGCGCGGCGCCCGGCGGCTGCGCTGCCGGAGAGCTGCCGCGCGTGCCCGTGCCCGCGAACACAGAGACGACCGCAGCCTCGATGTCGGCCGCCCGTTCACGGCTTACGTTCAGTGCCGCCTGCCGCGATGGCTTCTTCCCGGGAATGGCGTCGTCGATGGGCGCGATCTCCTCCGCAGTTTTCCAGCGGCCGTCCGTCGGTACGGCACGCGTGGCAGGCTTGGTGTCCGGCAATTGTTTCGTCGTGCCGGTGGCGAGCAGGTCGTGCAAAGCGGCCATGACGCGGTCGTTGGACGGCAGGTCGCCGTGCTTTTCGGCCACGTAGTAGGTCGCCACGCCCGGCAACAGGCCGAGCTCGTGCGGCACGCGCCCGTCGCCATCGAGCGTCTCCTGATACACGAACTGCCCCGGCTGGTCGACCCGGATGCGGTACGGCGTCGCCTGGTCGTAGCCCGCGACATAGATCAACCGGTCGGCGTCCTGCACGGCGTGCATCTCCTGCTGAAAACGCCGGCCGCCATCCAGATACTGCTGCGGTATGGGGTAGCTGCCCCAGGTGCCGCTCTCGAAAAGCCGCAGCCTGTCGTCGTTCACCGGCACCAGCGGCGATGGCAGCATCTGGTAGGAACCGGGGAAGGTGTTAATGATGGACAGCAGCTCGGACAAGTTGTGCTTCAGATCAAACATGGCGAGCTGGCGCACCACCTTTTCCTTGCCGGTCAGCACGAACGGGATCGCGAAGGAGCCGCGATTGGGCGTGCCCAGCATCACGAGCCGCCCGCCCTTGCGCATGCCATCCGAGTCCTTCATCCCAGCCCAGGTTTCGGCGAAGTCGCGGATGAACCGGCGCGACACCAGCCCCCCCATCGAATGGGCGACGATGTGCACTGGCTGGCCATTCGCCCATCGGCGGATCTCGGCGTTGAGGCGCTGTGCGGAAAGATCGATGTCGAGCCGCCAGTCAAAGGCCACAGGCAGCACTTGCCAGTGCTGTGACAGCTCGAAAACCAGCGGCATGTACTCGTCGAGCAATCCCCGCGGCTCGACCCGATAGCGCGGATGGGCAGGTGCGGCGTTCTGATCGAGGGCGAACCGTTCGATCTCACCCAGCACCATCTTCAGGTACTTCAGCCAGATCAGGTCTTCGTCACCGTTGGCCTCAATGGTGGCGAGCTTGCCACCCATGATGCCGTGGATGACAACGACGCGCCCCTGAGAGGGGGCACGCATGCCGCGAGAAACTCGCAGCATGCGCTGCACCGCGTGCGCGCCGATACGAGCTTCAAGTTCCTGTCTTCCTTCGGGGGTGAGTTGCAGCAGCGCGCGCCGGGCGGCATCCAGGTCGCCCGCGGCAAAGCTGTCGCGCAGGCGCACAAAGGAAATGTCAGGCTCTCGCCCGCGCTTGGATGCCATTGCTCCTCCCCGATTCCGTAGCCACCCATTGGATGGGCGCTTCATGGCGCCAAAGTATGGGCGACGGACGGGTCAAAGGCAAGAGAAAGTCTAATCGTTGGAAGAGAGTAACGCTTGACGTTATGCACGCAACGCGTTACTATTGCGCCAATGGCGATAAAGAGCTTCAAGTGCAAGGACACCGAGGCCCTCTTTCAAGGCAGACGTGTACGCCGCTGGGTCAATG
>JBKJTX010000491.1:0-8203 GCA_046590315.1 Ramlibacter sp.
GCCCGCGTTGCACACTGCGATCCGCAACGCTACTCGGGTAAAACACCGTGATGGGCCCGTCGCCTTGCCGCCCCGGCAATTCCGTGAAACCGGTTCCGGCGTGTACCTGCGCTGCGAGCCCGAGCAGGCACGACAAGAGAAGTGTTTTCATAGGGTGTTTCCAGTTTTGCATGCTGCGGCCACTGCGTCATGGCCGGCTTTTTGCAGTGTGAGGTTGATGTGGCCGAGGCCCGGCACCAGGCGCACTGGAACCGTCTTGCCGGCCGCAGCGAAGGTGGCGGCGAAGCGGTCGGCGTGGAACAGTTCGTCGTCCGCGCCGGCCACGATCGACATCTTGCCTTGCGCCCCCGCGATGTCGGCGGCGTAGTCGCGGTGCGGCGCGAAGTTGATCGCCAACGTGTACGAGTACCCGGGCGTGAGGAATGTGCGGGCCTGCTCGTTCAGGGCAAATTCGGTCACCCGCAGGTGATTCCATTGACTGATGCCCAGGAGGTTGAGCACGGTGAGTGCGACGACGCGTGGCATGCCGACCGAGACCCAAGCGCCATTGTCCGGTTTGGCTGTGGGGGCGTCGTAGCGCAGGTAGGGCGAGAGCAGCACGTAGCGGTCGAACATCTGTTGCCGGGTGCTGCCCGCCACACGCAACGCAAAGCCGCCACCGGCAGAAAAGCCCGCCAGGGTTTGCGGCCCGCTGTGCGGCACGGCGCGCATGAAGTCCTCGAGATCGTCCTCGAGCTGGCCGATATACGCCGCGTCGCCACGCGGCCCCGAGTCGCCATGGCCGCGCATGTCCAGCGCTGCTACGCTGAAGCCTTCGGCTGCCAACGCCTGCGCCAGCGGATGCAGCGAGCGGCTGCTGGCCGACGATCCGTGTACCAGCAGTACGCGGCCGGCTGGTGCGCCGCCTGCTGCCGGCCGGTAAGCGCGATAAGCCAGCGCAGCGCCGTCCCGGGCGCTGTAGCGCTGGACCGCGGGCAGCGCCCGGTAATCGACGGATTCAAAGGGCCGGTTGACGCTGTCCAACGCGGCGATGGGACTGGGGCCGCCATAGGCGACTGCCAGCCCGAGTGCCGAGGCGCCAGCCATGAGGACGGCCAGAGCGCTCACCGCAGCCCAGGCCAAGACGGGATGTGTTGTCATAGTGCCGCGCCTACCAGGGGACGTACACGGTGGCGTGGATGTACCAACCGAGCTTGGCCCCGGCGCGGCGGCGGGCGATGCGTTCGAGATCTTGTTCTTGCGTGGGCGTAGGGATGTTCATGGTGTTCTCCTTGGCAATGTGTTTCAGGCGCTGGCAGGCGTTGCATTGACGAGTGCGCTGCGGGTGGCCAAGCGCAGCAGGCGGACGGCGCGTCCGGCGAAGATGCCGCTGAAGCAGCCGTAGAGCGTTGCCACGGCCAGCACGAAGTTGCCATTCGCCTTCAGTTCAGGATGCATGCCCAGGCTCACTCCCACGGCGTATTTGGTCATGAAGATGCCGAGGATCAGCAACATCGGAACCCAGCTGCCCGGCACGGCGAACTGGCGCCGGGCCGGCTCGTAGCCGGTGCCGGCCGGGAGTGCAATCTGCGTGACGATGAGGAGCAGCAGCAACGTGGTCGCGCCCCAGCTGCCAAGGACCGTGGCCGACGCGCCGAAGGCCGAGATCGTGCCCCACAGCGAGATCGCACCCAACATCAGCGGCGTGATCAGGAGGCGCGGCAGGCTGAAGGTGCGGTCACGGGTCTGGGAAAAGCCGAGCGCCAGCAATGCGGCCAACAGGCCCCAGACCCACACGGGCGTATTGGTGATGATGAGAGCGACCATCGGGGTTCCTTGGGGAGGTTGGTAGTTGGGGGAAATCAAGCCGAGCCACTGGCCGAGAACGAGGTTGCCGAGATAGCGGCCGGGCACGAGGGTGAACACGCCTGCGCCGACACAGGCGCCGAAGTAAAGGCGCTGCATCACCTTGCGATGGTTCTGGATGTCGCCCTTGGCGAGAAACCAGAACGAGCCGAACAAAGCGAACAAGGCGACGGGCACCAGCAGGTGAATGGGTGTGAAGCCTGCAATGTTCGGCAAGCGAGTGTCCCGGATGAAGACGGCCGAGATGGCGGTCGCCAACATCAGGGTGACCCACGCGTAGCCGAAGGCGCGGTGCAGCTTGGGCCGCTGCTGCCGGCTCTTGCGGGCCCACAGGGCAACCGGGCCGGTGACCAGTGCGCCCAGGGCGGCAGTCATGTGGACGGCGATGATGGGACTGATCTCCATGGCGTTTCTCCTTGGGGCGGGCTGTCGATGGATGGACTGTGCCGAGCCCCCTGCGGCCGGGCCACAAGGAAAGGACGAAATGCAGGAATGGCGCCGCGAAACGCAAAGAACCGGGAGTGGTTTGCAGCCGGCGGGCACCAACGAATCCACTTTGCGCATGCCTCGCCAGCGATAATGCGCGCTCATTCAAGGAGCAGTTGTGGACGTCGTATTGCTGGTCAAGGCCGCCATCATGGGTGTGGTGGAAGGCCTGACCGAGTTTCTTCCCATTTCAAGCACCGGCCACCTCATCCTGGCCGGATCGCTGCTCGGATTCGACGACGACAAGGCCAAAGTCTTCGATATCGCGATCCAGACCGGCGCCATCCTTGCAGTGATCATCGTCTACTGGGCGAAGATACGTGACACGCTGGTCGCGCTGCCCACGCAGCGCCAGGCGCAACGCTTCGCGCTCAACGTGCTCATTGCCTTTCTGCCGGCCGTGGTGCTCGGCCTGCTCTTTGGCAAGGCGATCAAGGCCCACCTCTTCACGCCCGCTGTCGTGGCGACCACTTTCATCGTGGGCGGCTTCATCATCCTCTGGGCCGAGAAGCGCCAACAAGCGGTGGTCCGCGTTCAGGACGTCGACGAGATGACCTGGGGCGACGCCTTGAAGGTCGGCTTGGTGCAATGCCTGGCCATGATCCCCGGCACCAGTCGCAGTGGCGCAACCATCATCGGCGGCATGTTGCTGGGGCTGTCGCGCAAGGCAGCCACCGACTTCTCATTTTTCCTGGCGATCCCGACGCTGATCGGCGCAGGCGCGTACAGCCTTTACAAGGAGCGGGCGCTGCTCTCGATGGCTGACCTGCCGCTGTTCGCCGTGGGGTTGGTGTTCTCGTTCGCGAGCGCCTGGTTGTGCGTGCGCTGCCTGCTGCGCTACATCTCGACCCACAACTTCGTCGCGTTCGCCTGGTACCGCATCGCATTCGGCATCGTCGTGCTGGCGACGGCTTGGAGTGGGCTGGTGACATGGACGGCCTAGCACGCCGCTGGTCGGCGGGGCTGGCCTTGGCCCTGGCGGCCTGGTCCGCGCAGGCCGCCTCTGTCGTGGAGATTCCTTCCCTGGACAGCAAACTGAATATCACCGCGTACTGGTTCCCTGCCAAAACAGCGGGCGCCGGGCCCGCAGTGATCGGTCTGCATGGTTGCAGCGGGCTGAAGAACGCGAAAGGCGAACTCGCTGTCGGATTCAAGCAGCGTGCCGCCTACTTCAATGCCGAGGGCATACATTTCCTGGCAGTAGACAGTTTCGGCGCACGCGGGCAGGGGTCGATCTGCTCCACGCCGAACGCGCGCCGCACCATCGACGAAGAGATGCGGCGCGAAGATGTCTTTGCGGCGATGAAGTGGCTGGCGGCGCAGCCCGGCGTCGATGCATCGAAGATCATCGTTGCCGGTTGGTCGCACGGTGCGCAGACCGTTTTGAGCGTGATGGATGCGTCCGACAAACTGGTGCAAGCCCAGCCGATCAAACCGCGCGCCGGAGTCGCGTTTTACCCAGGATGCAGCCGCTACGTGCGCATGTTCAGCTACGAAATCTCCGCGCCGCTTCTCATCATGATCGGGGAGCTGGATGATTGGACGCCCGCGGCGGCGTGCGAGACATTGGCGCGGCGCCTGGGCAAACCCGGGCAGCCGTCATTCGAGCTGGTGGTCTATCCCGGCAGCTACCACGGCTTCGACGGCACCGCACCAATGCAGGTGCGAAGCGACATCGGCAACACCCGCAGCGGCAAGGCGACGGTGGGCGGCAACCCGGAAGCGCGCGAAAAGGCCTATGCGCGCATGTTCGATTTTCTGTCAACGCAGTTGGCGCAGCCGCTCGTGCTTTCCCACGAGCAGCGCCTGCGGCTGCCCGTCACACCTTAAAAAACGCAGCAGCCCGCGCCGATAGGAACCATCTTGAAAAAACCTTTGCTCGCCGGACTACTGGCCGTCGCCTTCACCCTCGTCCTCAACGCCTGCGGCGGTGGCGGTGGCGGTGTGGCGGCGCCGTCCCCGGAAGTCGCGTTGGCCAGCACCATTCGGAGCGACACGCGTTTGCCGCTGGTGCGTGCCAAAGCCAAGCAGGTGGTCGCGAAAAACCTGAATGCCGGCACCATCTATGCGGCAGTGTTCATTCGGGATCTCAACACCTTCGTCGATCTCGCCATCGAGGGCCAGGGCGCGTCGGTGGTGCGCGCGCAGCTGCTGCAGTTCTTTGAAACCCAACACGACGACGGTCTTGTTCTCGATGCTATCGGTGCCGACGGCCGCCTGATCCGGGGCACGGTCGAATCCGACCAGGAGAGCTCGCTGGTCCAGGCCGTCGGCAAGTACGTGGCGGCCACCGGCGATACCGCGTTTCTGTCGGAGCGGGTGCGGGGCATCGCCGTGATCGACCGGTTGGAGATGGCGCTGAACTTTCTCTACACGCAGCGCTACTCCGCACCCTACCGGTTGATCTGGGGCGGCACGCGCGCCGACTGGGGCGACATCCAGCCCGAAGACGTTCCGGGCACCAGCCTGACCGAGAAGAGTCACCCCAGCATTGCAATCTACGACAACGCCATGCTCTCGCTGGCACTCGGGCACCTGCAGACGCTGGAGCGCGCAATGGGGCGCAACGCCGGTGCCTGGGCCGCACGCCAGAGCGACTTGCGCACGGCGGTGCGCACGCACCTGTGGACCGGCACTCAATTTATCCCGCACCTCTACTTGGAGGCAGGGTCCCCCTTCCCAGCCGACTTCGACGAGGCCCGCATGTATTTCCAGGGGGGCACGGCGGTCGCCATCCAGGCTGGCCTGCTCGAGCCGGCGGAAGTGCAGCTCACGTTCGAGCGAATGATCAAGAACAAGGTGGACTCCGGTTCGGGCAGCGTGGGCGTCACGCTGTATCCGTCGTATCCAGCGAATTTCTTCGCCTACGCCTACTGGATGGGCGCCGAGTACTACTACCAGAACGGCGGCGACTGGCCCTGGTTCGGCGGACGGATCATCCAGACGATGGTGGCGCATGGGCAGGCGAAGATGGCCTACCAGGAGCTGGGCCCGATGCTGGACCGCGTGCTGCGCGACGACGGCTTTTACGAGTGGTACAGCCGCGACGGCAAGGGCCAGGGCTCAGCTGAGTATCGAGGTTCCGCGGGCCAGATTGCGATGGCCATCGATATGCTGCTGCAATGGGCCAACACGCATTGAGTTAGTGCGCGACGGGCGGCGCGACGATCCTAAATTAGCCGCTCATCTGGTCGCGTGATCTTCTTCAGCGGCTTGCTGCGCCCGCTGTCCACTTTCAGCGGAACATCGGTGTGCGCGTCGTCCCACACCGGGTCTTCCAGGCTGTCGAACACTTCGCGCAGTTTCTGGCCCCAGCTGCTGTGCAACATGCGGTAGTAGGGGTTCTGCATGTCGACGCAGACGATCTGATCGGTCTGAAAGCGATTGACCTCGTACACCACGAGGTCCAGCGGCGGACCCACCGACAGATTGGACTTCATGGTCGAGTCCATGGACACCAGCGCGCACTTGGCGGCTTCATGCAAGCCCGTATCGGGCGTGATCACTCGGTCCAGCACCGGCTTGCCGTACTTGTATTCGCCGATCTGAAAGTAGGGCGTTTCGGCCGTGGCTTCGATGAAGTTGCCGGCCGAATACACCTGGAACAGCCGCATGCTCTCGCCCCGGATCTGTCCGCCGAAGACCAGCGACACATTGAATTCGACGCCTGAGTTCTTCAGCGCCTCGGCGTCGCGGTCGTACACATGGCGCACGGCGTTGCCGAGCACACGGGCGGCGTCGAACATGCTCTTGGCGTTCCAGATGGTCACGGATTCGCCTTCGCCATCTTTCAGCTGTTCGACCTGCAAGATCTCGCGCACGGACTGCGAAATGCTGAGATTGCCGGCGGTCAGCAGCACCATGAAACGGTCGCCTGCCTTTTCGTACACGATCATCTTGCGGAAGGTGCTGATGTTGTCCACGCCCGCGTTGGTGCGCGAGTCCGAGAGAAACACCAGGCCCGCGTTGAGTTTGATGCCGACGCAGTAGGTCATGACTTTTCTCCCAGTTTTTTCAGTGCGTACAGGGCATCGAGCGCTTCACGGGGACTCAGCGCATCGGGGTTCAGGGCCGCCACCGCGGCTTCGATGGCGCTGTGCGCCGGTGCTTCGGCAGCGGGCGGGGGTGCGAACAAGTCTACCTGCTCACGGCTCAGTGTTTGCTGGGTTTCCAGCGCGGTGAGGGCGTGGCGCGCATGGTTCACCACTCCCGATGGCATGCCGGCCAGCTTGGCGACCTGGATGCCGTAGCTGCGGCTCGCGGGGCCAGGTTGAATCTCGTGCAAAAACACGATGTCGGTGCCCGACTCCGCGGCGCTCACATGAACATTGACCGCGCCGTGGTGCTTGGCCGGAAACTCGGTCAACTCGAAGTAGTGCGTGGCGAACAGGGTGTAGGCTTGGGTCTTGTCATGCAGATGCGCGGCGATGCCCGATGCCAGCGCCAGGCCGTCGAAGGTGGAGGTGCCGCGCCCGATCTCGTCCATCAACACCAGGGACTGCGGCGTGGCCGCATGCAGAATCTGCGCGGCTTCGGTCATCTCCAGCATGAAAGTGGATTGCGCATTCGCAAGATCGTCGGCAGCGCCGATGCGGGTGTGAATGGCGTCCATGGGGCCCAGGCGGCAGGCCGCAGCCGGCACGTACGAGCCCATCGCAGCGAGCAGGCAGACGAGGGCGACCTGCCGCATGTAGGTGGACTTGCCGCCCATGTTGGGACCGGTGATGACCTGCATGCGCTGCTTGGGGCCCAGGCGCGTGTCGTTGGCGATGAAACTGCCGCCCGAGGTCTCGGCCAACCGGCCCTCCACCACCGGGTGCCGGCCTTTGAGAATCTCGATGCCCGGTTCCTTCATGAATTGCGGACGGCACCAATTGAGGGTGAGCGAGCGTTCGGCCAAGGCGCACAGCGCGTCCAGCGAGGCCATGGCGCGCGCCAGCCGCGTGAGGGCAGGCACATGCGGCTGCAACTGGTCGAGCAGCTGTTCGTAGAGGAATTTTTCGCGCGCGAGGGCGCGGTCTTGCGCGGAAAGCGCCTTGTCTTCGAAAGTCTTGAGTTCCGGTGTGATGAAGCGCTCGGCGTTCTTCAAGGTCTGGCGGCGGCGGTAGTCGGCGGGGACCTTGTCCAACTGGCCCTGGCTGATCTCGATATAGAAACCGTGCACCTTGTTGAACTGCACGCGCAGGTTGGCGATGCCGGTGCGGGCTTTCTCGCGCGTTTCCAGTTCCAGCAAGAAGCCATCGCAGTTGTCCTGAATGGCACGCAGCTCGTCCAGCTCTGTGTCACGGCCCGTCGCGATGACGCCACCGTCGCGCACCATCGCAGCGGGCTCGTCCTTGATCGTGTGGGCCAGCGCTTCGGCGCAGCCGGTGGGCGGCGTCATGCTGCCGGCAATCTCGGCGAGCAGGGAGTCGAGACCGCGCAGATGCGACGCGAGCAGCGCGCACTTGGCCAACGATTGCTGGAGCCCCACCAGCTCGCGCGGCCGGACCTGCCGCAGTGCGATCCGCGCGGTGATTCGCTCGACGTCGCTGCAGCCTTTCAAGTCGGCGCGTAGCCGCTGCCACAATCCTTCGCGCAAAACGGCCAACGCGTCCAGCCGCAGCTGGGCTTGCGTGCGTTCCCGCCGTGGCTCCAACATCCAGCACTTGAGCATGCGGCTGCCCATGCCGGTCATGCAGGTGTCCAGCAAGGAAAATAGAGTGGGCGCATCTTCCCCGCGCAGCGTCTGCACCAGTTCCAGGTTGCGCCGGGTGGTGACGGGCAGGTCGATCAGTTCGTTGTCGCGCTGCACTTCGAGGCTTCGAACGTGCGAAAGCGCACGGCCCTGCGTGTGTTCGGCATACGAGAGAAGGGCTGCGGCGGCCGCGTG
>JBKJTX010000319.1:0-9122 GCA_046590315.1 Ramlibacter sp.
CGGTGACTGGGTGTCCCTTCACATGCAGTCCGGTGCGGTGGATCTGCAGGCTCGGGCGCAAGTCCTCCAGGACGGCGCAGTCGGCGACGTGGTGCAGGTCCGCGCCACGACAAGCGCCAGCCCGGTAGCAGCGCGCGTGGTAGCGCCAGGTCGTGTGGAGGCGCTGCAGTGAAAGCAAGACGCGCACTATCTGCGGCCGCAATCGCCTGCGCATCCTTGAATGGCGCGGTAATTTCCGGCAGCCTCTACGACGAGTCCACGTATCGCGCCCTGACAGCGGACAACAAGGCCTTTCGCGTCGGCGACGCGCTCACGGTGCAGGTGTTCGAGAACTCGAGCGCCTCCACCAGCACCGATACCGGCACGCGCCGCAAGAACAACGTCCATGCTGAACTCTCACATGGCGCAAGAAGTGTTGGCGAAACAACCGTGGCCGTGGGCGGCGACTTCGACGGCGGTGGGCGCACGCAACGCACCAACCGCGTCCTCATCACACTGACCGTCTCCGTCAAGGGCGTGCTGCCGAACGGTGACCTGCAGGTGGCGGGCGAGCAGCTACTGCTGGTCAATGCCGAACAGCAGCGCGTAACCCTTGAGGGCCGGGTCCGCCCGCAGGACATCTCCGACGGCAACGTCGTGCTCTCGACGAGATTGGCCGATGCGCGCATCACCTACCTCGGCGAGGGCGATGTGTCGCAGCGCCAGCAGCGTGCCTGGTGGCGCAAGTTGCTTGACTGGGCGGGGATGTGATGCCGCAACTGCGATTCATCCTGGCGGCGTTGGCGCTCACCGCCTGCCTCGCACCGGCGCTTGCACCCGCGCAGGGCAATCCTGCGAATTCGCGCGGCCTGATCCGCGTCAAGGACCTGGGCAAGTTACAGGGCTGGCGCGACAACACCCTGGTGGGCTATGGCATCGTCACCGGCCTCGCGGGTACAGGCGACTCCATGACGAACCGCGCGACGCGCCAGGCGCTCTCGAACGTGCTCGCTCAGTTCAACCTGACGGTGCCACCAGAGCAGGTACAGAGCCGTAACGTCGCGGTCGTCACCGTCAGCGCATCGTTGCCCGCATTTGCGCGCGAAGGCGACGCCATCGACGTGACAGTGAATTCCGCCGCCGATGCGCGCAGCCTGGTCGGCGGCAGCCTGCTGCTCACGCCGCTCAAGGCGCCGAACGGTCGGGTCTACGCACTCGCCCAAGGGCCGTTATCGGTTGGCGGCTACCGTTACGACGCGAACGGCAATGTTGTGCAGAAAAATCATCCGACGGTGGGATCGGTGCCTGGCGGTGCCGTGGTCGAAGTCGGCATGGTGCATGACTCTGTACCGCCCGGACAGAGCCTGACATTCGTGCTGGCTGAGCCGGACTACACGACGGCAAGTCGCGTTGCATCGGCTATCAACACCCAGGTCGCGCCCGGCCTCGCCCGCGCGCGCGACGCTTCGGGCATCGACATCACAGTCCCGGAAACGCAGCAGTCGCAGTTCGTCGCATTCATCGCGCGGCTTGAGAGCGTCGCGGTGCAGCCCGACCGCCGCGCGAAAGTCGTGATCAATGAGCGCACCGGTACGGTGGTGGCAGGCGGCGACGTGGCCATCGCGCGCGTCGCGATCTCACACGGTGACCTCAAGATTTCCGTGGTCACGCAGAACACGGTGTCACAGCCGGCTGGCATCGGCGGCGACCGGGGCGTGCGCACGGCCGCCGTCGTCAACTCAAGCGTGGATGTCGATGAAGAGAACGGCCCGGGCTATCTCGCTTCTGGAACCACCGTGTCTGACCTCGTGCAATCGCTCGCCCGCCTGAAAACCAGCACCCGCGACGTGATCTCGATCCTGCGCGCCATCAAGGCCGCGGGGGCGCTTCACGCCGAGCTGGTCGTCCAATGAACAAGGGAACATAGCCCATGACAGCAGCCATCGAATCAGTAACTTCGTCCGCCATCGCACTGGCCCTGGATGCGGCCTCGCTGCGCCAACAGGCGATTGCGGCCAATATCGCCAACCACGCCAGCGAAGCTTACGTCCCGCAGCAGGTTGACTTCGCGTCCCAGCTTGAAGAGGCTCGCCGCTCGATCGAAGCACGCGGAACTCTCGACGCGAGCTCGCTCGTCGGCGTGCGGCCGCAACTCGAGCCCGTGCTCGACGCGCAGGGACTGCCCGCCAAGGTGCGGCTCGATGAACAGATGGTCGACCTGGCCCAGAACTCGGTCCAGTACCAGGCCCTGGCACGGGGCCTCAGCCGCCACTTCGCAATTCTCTCCAGCGCGATCAACGACGGCAAGCGCTGAAACACGAAAGCCACCTTCCATGGATCACTCATCCACCTTCGCCATCAGCGCGGCCGGCATGGCGCTCGAACACGCCCGTGTCGAAGTCGCCGCACTGAACCTGGCCAACGCGCACACCACACACGGGCCTGGCCAAGCCGCTTACCTGCCATTGCATGTCGTGGCGCAATCCTCGCCGGAAGATTTCGCCTCACTGATGTCCAGCGAGGCTGCCGCGGCGCTCAAGCCGCAGTTCCAGGTGGCACCGTCGAATGTCGCGCCGCGGATGGTGCATGAACCCGGCCATCCGCTGGCGGACAGCCGTGGATTCGTGAGCTATCCAGGCGTGGACCCGGCCACCGAGATGGTTTCGATCATGAGCGCCACACGCGCGTACGAAGCGAACGTGGCGGCGATGAACACCGCACGGACCATGGCCTTGAAGGCATTGGACATCGGGGGATCGTCATGACTGCGTTGCCCCCAATCGAAGCAATCGGCGCCGACAAGCTGCAGGGCGTATTTCCGGACGATCTGGTTGTACCGCCCAGAGCCGCAGGTCCCGAAGCCAAGAGCCTGTTTCCCGACATGGTGACCCAAGGCCTCTCGCAGGTGAATGACAAGCTCATGGTCGGCCAGGCAGGCCTGCAACGCCTGGCTACGGGCGATACGCAAAACCTGCATCAAGTGATGATCCAGCTGGAGGAATCGCGCTTGTCCTTCCAGCTCCTGATGCAAGTCCGTGGACGCCTGCTCGAGGCGTACCAGGACATCATGAAGATGCAAGTCTAGGAGGGAAACGAGATGTTTTTCAAGGACTTCTGGAACTCCCTTGGCAACGCGGCGCGCGCGAGCCTGATCGCGGGCGCAGTGCTGATCGTCGCGCTGACTGCGGGCTCAGCCGCCTGGCTGTTGCGAACCGACTACCAGGTGCTCTTCGCCGACCTGAAGCCGCAGGACACGGCAACGATGGTTGCCGAACTGGATCGATTGAAGGTGCCCTACAAGATCGGCGCCGATGGCAACACCATCCTGGTCGATGCCCCGGTTGTGCATGCCACGCGCCTGAAACTGCTGGGCAAGGACATCCCCTTGCATGGAACGGCTGGCTTCGAATTGTTCAACAACGCAGACTTCGGCATGACCGAGTTCGCGCAGAAGATCAACTACCAGCGCGCCCTGCAGGGCGAGATTACCCGGACCATCCTGTCGCTGTCTGAAGTGCGCGACGCGCGCGTCCATCTCGCCATGCCCGAGGAAGGCCTGTTCAAACGCGCGAACAGCAAAGCCAAGGCGGCAATCACGCTAAGCCTTAAGGCCGGCCAGTCCCTGCGGCCTGAACAGATCGCGGGCATTCAACGCTTGGTCTCGGCTGCGGTTCCCGGGATCGTCGCCGCCGATGTCACCATCGTCGACCAGCAGGGCGTTGCGCTGACGCGGCCCGCTGCCGTCGAAGGCGACCAGGATGCCGGCGTCTCCGCGCGCCTGGACCTCAAGCGCGACACCGAACGCCTGCTTGCACGCAAGGCAATGGACGTGTTGGAGCGCGCTTTCGGCACGGGCCAGGTGCTGGCAAGTGTCGATGCCACCCTGAACATGGACCTTGTCCGCGTGACGACCGAAGATGTGCTCGGGGCCCCTGGTCGCACGGGCGCCATAGCTGGCGTCATGGTCCGCGAACGCGAGTCCGCGCGCGACATCGGTCCGCCGCTGGGCGTGCGAGGTGACGCTCCGGCGCGCGGAAACAGCCAGCGCGAAGTCGAGTACCAGGTCGGGAAGCGCGTCGAACAGGTCGCCACACAGCCAGGCACGATCCGGCGGCTGCATGTTGTCGCCGTAGTGCGCCAGCCTATGGACGAGAAGCAGCTCGAACAGACCCGCGCGCTGGTCGCCGCAGCGGTCGGTGCCCAACCCGAACGCGGTGACAGCATCGTCGTGCAGAGCCTGCAGGGACTCGAACCCCCAGCCGCCCAAGACCCCACTCCGGTCATTGAGGAGCGCCCGGCAGCCGCTGCACCGAAGCAGGCGCCCTGGACCGAATTGGGTCCGGTCGAGGCGCTCGCACTGGCGCTGGGAGTGACCGCACTTGCAGGTAGTTGGTTGCTGTGGCACAGGCGAACCCGTCCGAGTACCTCGGGAATGTCTCTCGCTCAGCGCGAGGCGCTCTTGGCCCAGATGCGTGAGTGGCTGGAGGGGAGCCCGTCACCAAGCGTCGCACTTTCCCAGGAACAGGCAGTTCGGGGGATCGCGTCTTGAACACGAATCCGCAGGATCCGTGGCGCCGATGCGCGCTGTTGTTGCACGCTCTCCAAGCGCAGGACAGGCAATGGCTGATGGATCAGATGACTCCGGTTCATCGCACCGAACTTGAAGCCCTGGTCTGTGAACTCCAGGCGCTCGGCATCCCGCCGGACCGCTCGATGGCGCGGGTTGCTTTGACTGCCCGGCCCAGCACACACGGCACATCCCTGAGCAAGCCTGGGGAGGCTGCATGTATCACGGGAGCACATGAAGAGGACTTGTCGATGGTGCTCGCAGATGAGCCGCCCGGACTCGTCGCTGAGGCCCTTCGCGACCTGGAGCCAGCAAGACGAGAATCAGTGTTGGTCCGGCTGGGCGCGGCACGGCGGCTGTCCGTCGAGGCCTGGAGCCGAGCCCACGGACTTCCAGGAGAACCCGGAGAAGCATCGCTGCTGCGGCAGGCAGTGCTTGCAGAGCTCACCGCAAGGCTGGCTCCGCTAAACGCGGTCCGCCGACGCAGCCTGCGACACATCTTCAGGCACCATTGGCGAGCCGCACGGACACGCATCGCAGGGGCCGCATCATGAAGGCTCGGCACTTGGACGGTCACGCCGCTCCACCCGTCTTGCGCGGGGTGGTCCTGCACGCGCAGCCGCATGCACTGGTGCGACCCGGCCGCATGCCCGTGGCCGGTTTGCCCGCTTCCAAAGGACATGTGCAGGGGCTACCGCAAGCCTCGGCCGCGGCGCTCGATGCGGCGTTGACCAAGGGCCGCGAAGAAGGTTATGCAGCAGGGCACGCGGCCGGGGTCGAGCAAGAGCGAGCCGGCGTCGCCATGACGATCGATGCGGCAAGGATCCAGGCCCAGGAAGAAGGGCACCAGGCTGGCATGCGACACGGTCTCGAAGCCGCCGCGGAAGAGATCGAGATTCGACAAGCTACGTGGCGTCGCGAGTTCGATGAGGCACAGCGGACGCGCGCCCTGCAACTCGAGAGTGTCTTGCGCGCGGCGTCGGCCGAGGCCCTCCAACGGCTATCGGAAGCGGAAGATGACTTGGTCGCCATCTCACACGAAGCCGTATGCCGAATCCTCGGTAACGAAGCGCACCGCGCGGACACGATCCGATCGATGGTGAGGCACTTGCTCGCCGAGCATGGAGCTCGTGCTCAGCTCGCGGTACATGTCCATCCTGACGACGCGCAGGTATTGTCCGAATTTACTCAAAGTGACCATGCACCATGGCAATTCGTCGCGGACAAGGCAGTGAACCTGGGTGGCGTGATCCTTCGCTCACCACAGGGCAGCCTCGATGCCCGCCTTGAGACACAACTGGTCGCCCTGCGCGACTCGCTCACCGCCGTTCGCGCTCAACGCAAGGCGATGCCTTCTCGAAATGGCACCCCATGAGCGAAGCACTGGCAGCCTATCGGGAGTCGATTGCGCGTGCACACCTGGTGCGTCGTGTAGGCCACGTGCGGCGGCTCGGTGGCTTGTCGGTCGAGGTTCACGGGCTCGATGCCACCATCGGCGAGCTTTGCACCATCTGGCCGCAAGCCGCTGGCACGGAAGATCGTCGCCCGGTGCTTGCAGAAGTCGTCGGTGTCCGGCCAGATCACCTGACCCTGATGCCCTACGGATCGGTGCATGGACTGTCTGCCGGCTGCGAAGTGATCGCGCAGGGCGCAGACTCGCATGTCGCGGTCGGCGATGCCTTGCTGGGCCGCGTGGTCGACGGGTTCGGCCGCGCCCTCGATGGAAAGCCCGAGCCTGCATTGACCGAGCATCGCCCTCTGCGCGCGTCACCCACCAACCCCATGCACAGGCCTCGCATCGAGGCTGCGCTCGAAACCGGCGTGCGCGCGATTGATTCGCTGCTCACGTTGGGGCGCGGACAGCGCGCGGGAATCTTCGCCGGCAGCGGTGTGGGCAAGAGCACATTGCTCGGTATGATCGCTCGCCACGTCAGGGCCGACATCAACGTCATCGCGCTCATCGGCGAGCGCGGCCGCGAGGTGAAGGAATTTATCGACAAGCAACTCGGCCATGAAGGTTTGGCGCGATCGGTAGTGGTTGTGGCCGCCTCCGACCAGCCCGCGCTGGCAAGGCTGCGCGCAGCCCATGCAGCGCTGGCCATCGCCGAATACTTCCGGGACCGCGGCCAGCACGTACTGATGACGCTGGACTCGGTTACGCGCTTCGCGATGGCCCGGCGTGAAGTTGGCCTGGCGGCCGGCGAGCCTCCCACCGCGCGCGGATATACACCTTCTGTCTTCGCAGAATTGCCCGAGCTGTGCGAACGCTGCGGCACGGCGGCCTCGGGCGGTTCGATCACCGCGCTGATGACAGTGCTGGTGGAAGGCGACGACTTCAATGAGCCGATCTCCGACAACCTGCGCGCGATCCTGGACGGCCACATCGTGCTGTCGCGCCAGCTTGCGCAGTCGGGCCAATACCCGGCGATAGACGTATTGCAGAGCGCGAGCCGCGTGATGCCGGACGTCGCCACATCTGCCCATCGCGAAATCGCGTTGCATACGATGAAGACTGTCGCCCTGCTGGAACGCAACCGCCAGTTGGTCGACATGGGTGCCTATGAAGCAGGCGCAAACCCACAGCTCGATGCCGCCCCCGCGCTGCAGCCGCAGTTGCAAGGCTGGTTCCGTCAGCGCGATGGCGGCGCAGCCGCGAAGGACGGGCTCGCGCAGCTCGCGGCCATCTTCCAGGCGGCAGGGTCCACCGCCAAGCCCACCACTGTGAGGGCCGCGTGATGCGCCAGGGACACGCCCGGGGGTTCGCCTACGCGCTCGAGCCCGCGCGCAATCAACGCGAGTGGAAACTCGCTTCCGCACAAATGCGCCTGGCTGCTGTTCAAAGAGAGCTGAGCGAACTGCATGCCTTACGGCAACAACTTGATGACGAATGCCTGACAACTGCTCGCCGCATTGGCCTGGCCTGGGCGAGCAAGCCGGACGTCGCTGCGCAGTCAGGTGCATTGGCCTGGCTTTCCCAATTGAGGCAGCGCCAGGTCTCCAACCAGCAGGCATTGGACATCGTTTCGGCGCAGTTGCTGCTTGCACGCCGGGACTGCGTCGCACGCCAAGAGGCATTGGACGTTCTCGATGACCATCGCGCCGCGGCCCTCGGAGACTTCGTGCGCGAAGAAGAACGCAAATTCGCGACGCAAGCGGACCAGGATCACTCTGCGCGGAGCACGCATGCCCAGGGAGGTTCGGCATGACAGCACCGGCCATCACCGCATTGCTGCAACTGAGCGCGATCGCGCGCGACAGTTCGAATGGCACCGGCAAGGAAACCGATCGCGAAGCCTGGCAACGCGAGATGGAGCGTGCACAGATGCAGTCGTGGTTGGCGCATGGTTTGTTGACACACGGCCCGGCAGTGCCGCCGACTCCTGGCGCACCCCACCCAAAGCCCGATCCCGTGGAGACGCCGCGAGATGTTGGTACTACCACGCCGGTGGCGTCGTACATGGGGCGCACCGAAACGCCTGATCTCCGCGTGATCGGCGATCGCGTGGGCGGGTTCCACCATGAGCGATCCGTCGAGTCGGCACCTGGATCACAGCCCCAATCGACCGGTCGTGCATGGCCCGGGCCGCAACCGCAGACCGAGCGGCTGCAACCTTCAATCGGATCGAATTCGGGCACAGCATCGACAGGCGAGACCGGGCTGCCCGGATTCGTTCTTGCTGAGAGTGCGGAACGGCCCGTCATGCAGGCCGACATCGTGGTCGCGCTGACGATTGCCGGCAGCGCGATTCAGCACAGTCAGCCTGAACCCAGCTTCGAGGCGCCTGTTGCGCCAGAACCTTTGCGTTCCGCCGATACGCTCCCGTCGCATCGTGGGTTTGCTCCCTCAGCTGCTTTCACGCAAGCGCCTGTCGCTGTTGCACAGGCCAAGGAAACGGCGGCATCAGCATCGGACTCTCATTCAGCGTCTGTCCGAACAGCGCCACTCAGGTCGAGCGACACCGCATTCCAATTTCCGGGAGTCGAGCGCGCACACGAATCACCGATGTCAGACCTGATGGCGGTGCTGGGTGCTTATGGCGTCGTCCACGACACACACCCACGGACCGCGGCCGGACTCGTCGCCGGACCCATCGCCGCACCGGCAGGCCAGCCCTTGCCTGTAGGGCCCATGCCCGCTCTGGCACCAGCGGCGACAGCTGCACGGCAGCCGTCAGTGGAGCGCGTGACGCTGGCCGTACCGCTGTCGATGTCGTCGCCGCCGACCTCACCTGCAATGAGCATGTCCGCCACGGCGCTGAGTCCTGCCGAGTTGCCGTTCGAGTCGACCGATGTCCATGCTGGCAATCGGGGCGTGGCGTCGCGCACCGCCGGCAAACCCGCTACCACTGCACCACCGCGTGAACCCATCCGGGTGCATGCGGACTGGAGCGGTGACGGCGTGAGGATCTGGCTCGGCATGGACGCGACGGCGCAACATGTGTTGCCGACCATTCGCGCCCAGATCCAGCACTGGCTCGGTATGCAGGGGCTGCGTCTTCTGTCCATCTCCTGCAACGGCCGGGCTGTGGAAGCCGACGCCGAACCCGCCGACTTGTCTGATCACACCGATGCCGCC
>JBKJTX010000377.1:0-4277 GCA_046590315.1 Ramlibacter sp.
TGTCAGAGGGCCTCGCGTTCTCTGCAGCCCTTGAACAGTCGCAGGCGTTTCCGCCGTTGCTGGTCGCGACGGTCGCAGCCAGCGAGCAGACCGGCGACCTATCCACTGGCTTGTCACGGTACGCTCGCCACCAGCAAAGCCTGCGTACGGTCAGGGACCGCGTCATCGCTGCCTGCATCTACCCCCTGTTGTTGCTCGCGGTCGGCTCCCTTGTCGTGCTGATGCTACTGGGCGTGGTGGTGCCGCGCTTCTCCAGGTTGATCGATGGCACTGGTCGCGAATTGCCGGCCCTGTCCAAGATGTTGATGGCGTGGGGCCAGTTCGCGGATGCGCACCCGTACGTGCCTCTCGTTTTGCTCGCGGCGCTGGCCGGGTTCGCCGCATTTCTGGTGATGCAATGGACCAACCCGAACGCTCGCAAGAAATGGCTTGCACGGGTTCCGGGTGTCGCAAAGGTGGTACGCGAGTTCCAACATTTGCAGATGTACCGCACGACGGCCATCCTCACCTCGCGGGGAATCACTATCCACAAAGCGTTGCTATTCGGCATGGAGTTGCTGGGACCGACGGACCGAAAACGGCTGCGCGCCGGCCTGGTCCAGATGCATGAAGGTGTGGCGATCAGCGTGGCGCTTTCCAATTGCGGCCTTGCAGACGTGGTCGCCACCAGCATGCTCAACGTGGCAGAGCGCAGCGGCGCCTTGCCTGAAATGCTGGACCGCATCGCCGACTTCTACGAACGCGCGTTGCAACGCAACATCGACATTGTTAGCAGGTTGATCGAACCTCTGCTGATGATCATCTTTGGCATTGTCATTGGTGGCATCGTGGTGCTGATGTACTTGCCCATCTTCGATCTGGCTTCGAGCATTTCCTGAACCTGACCATGTCCAGCAGTTTGTCGTTGCCCCCCCGGTCCACTGACGAAGACTTGCGCGCGCTGGCCGAGCGATTTCTGATGCAGGCATTGGACCGGCAAGAGCTTGCACAGGTGGAGCCTGACTTCGGGCTGGCAGCATTCGCCGAGTGCCGGCGTCGCGGCTGCGTGATCGGCCGGCGAAAGGACTTCGAGACGGGTACAAGTGCCCTTCTCTTCATCTGCCACGACCCGCTGGATCTGGATACCCAACAGTGGTTCGAACCTTTGCTCGAAGGAGTGGCGTCGCCTGCGCTGGTGCGCGCTGTAGTGCGCCAGGAAGATTTTGTCGAATACCTTGCCAATGCCGAAAGCGGCCTAAAAGCGATGGATTCGGTCCGACTGGAGAGCCCGGCGGCCGACTCGCAAGAGGTCGGACCGTTGCTGCAATTGTCGATGGCGTCTATCGAAGCCACAGCCAACGCCACAGTGCGTTTGGTCGATTCAACTTTGTATGACGCGCTGATGTCGGGCGCCTCCGACATCCACTTCGAGGTTCAGCAAAAGGCCCTGCAAATCAAATACCGCCTCGATGGCGTACTACAGGCAATCAAAAAAATCGACAGCCTGGATGCCGCGCACCAGGTGATTTCACGCATCAAGGTACTGGCTGATCTCGACATCGCCGAGCGGCGCATCCCACAAGATGGCCGCTTCCGGGTGGTGCTCGACCAGCGCGAGATCGACTTTCGCGTTTCGATCATGCCGAACATGGTTGGCGAGGACGCTGTATTACGCGTGCTTGATCGCAAGCACCTCACCGGGCAGTTCGAGTCGTTGACGCTAGATGCGCTGAGTTTTCAGCCCGAGGTGAAGGCCTTCATCCGGCGCGCCGCCCATCTGCCTTATGGGCTCCTGCTTGTGACCGGCCCCACCGGGAGTGGCAAGACCACGACACTGTACGCGGCAATCTCGGAGATCAACACCGGCCTGGACAAGATCATCACGATCGAGGACCCGATCGAGTACCAGTTGGCGGGCGTACTGCAGATCCCCGTCAATGAAAAGAAGGGCCTTACGTTCGCCAAGGGCCTGCGTTCGATCCTGCGACACGACCCCGACAAGATTATGGTCGGCGAAATTCGCGACAGCGAAACCGCGCAGATCGCCGTCCAGGCGGCATTGACCGGTCACCAGGTATTTACGACGGTGCACGCCAACAATGTGTTCGACGTGATTGGGCGCTTCTCCAATATGGGGGTGGACAGCTACAGCCTCGTCGCTGCGCTCACGGGCATCATGGCGCAGCGGCTGGTGCGGACCGTTTGCCCCCGCTGCGCGCGAGCTGCCGAAATTGATGCCGAGGAACTTACGCACGTACTCGATGGCGGCGATTCACTGGCCGGCACCACGGTGACGGTCAAAGAAGCGGTAGGCTGTGTACATTGTCGAGGGACTGGCTACAAAGGCCGCATGGCTATTGCCGAGACGCTCCCGATCGACGACGACATGCGCGACCTACTGGTTCAGCAGGCGCCGATCTCCAGCGTGAAACGGTTGGCGCGCAACAAGGGATTTCACGGCCTGCGCCATTCAGCGGTGTCCCTGACGAAGCGTGGATTAACGACTGTAGATGAAATCAATCGCGTTGCACCGCTGGAGTTGACTTGAGAAGCAAGCTTGTTCTTTCGCTGGCCAGTGCGCAGCTGCGCGTTGAGGCGCAGTCGCTAGCTCCGCGAGGGATGCAAGGACTCCTGCGATCGTTAGTGCCAGGTCGCAAGCCGCTGCCGGCGCCCGATTTCATCGCACGGATTGTTCTCAATGAGCAAGTAAAAGGCCATACGCTGCCCGAATTGCTGGAGCAGGCGCTTTCTGAGTTGCAGGCTACACATGGCGCCTTGGGCACAGCGCCCGAGCTCGAAGTGCAGCTGGGGCTGGACCATGCGCACATCGGGCTGATGGTGTTGGAAGACATGAAAGGCAGCGCGCTTTCATCGGAAGCGCGCAAAACCTACGCTCAAGCCTGGGTTCGGCGGATGTTGCACCGCGATCCGCAGACCCAGGTGATACGTTGGCAAGTGCTGGCAGATGCGCGAAAGCTTCTCATCTCTTGCGTGTCGCGGGACGTTTTCGACGTCCTGCAGCAGTTCTGTGTACGGCACGGCCTGCGGTTTGCCAGTTGCAGGCCCGCCGTCTTGTCGACTTTTGGCGAAGGTGCAGGCAAGGCCGCTGCCGCGCGGACGGTGGTATGGACTGAAGCTGCCAACGGTGCTCCTCGGGCCCACAGCATCCAGTTGCTTCGCATTGAGCGCGGGCAATTATCCGCAGCTTGGCGCGGCTGGGTGCCGGGCGAGAACGCGGCCGAAGGCGCGATCCGACGTTTCCAGGCGCACAGTGGAGTGCCCACTGGGGAGATCGCCACTCACGTGCATTGGCCGTCGGCATCGTCATTTGTTCAATAACGAGGCAGCCTTGTTTATCCAAGACCCCTTCGACATAGCGCCAAATGCCCGCCGCCACACACGAGCGAGCTGGCTAACGCTGGCCTTCGGTCTGGTGTTTGCCGCAATGACCGCGAACCTGCTGCATCGGAGTTGGCAGACTGTGAGAAGCGCCGAGGAAACGGCCCGGAAAGGTCTTGAATTGGTTCAAGCCCATGCCAGAAGCGCAGCAGCCGCACGCCTCAAGCAAGTTGATCCGCTCGCGCTGGAGAAGTTGCGGGCGCAACAGAAACTCCAGGACATGCTGCGCACTTCGTGGTCGGGGCTGTTCGATGCTCTTGAATCCGCAGGGAAATTGGTCGATGGCCGTGTCACCGTTGTCGCGCTGGCGCCAGTGCGCAGCCAGTCCGATGCGGCCGAAGTAAGCGTCACCGCGTTGGCGGTGTCCAACGAGGTGATGCTGGACTACATTCGCGCACTCGACAGCGACACGCATGTGCGTGAAGTGCAGTTGTCGACGCAACAGCCGACCACGAGCGCCGGTGTGGCAGTCATCGGGTTCCAGCTTTCGATTCTTTGGGAGCCACGCGGCAACGCCGGGGGAATGCGATGAGTTTCACCGCGCACTCGTTCTTGTCACGGGGCTGGCCCGCGCTCGCCGGGTTTGCGTGTCTTTTGGTCGGGTTGGCGATGCTCGGGGGTTCCGCCTTCTTCAATCAACGCGCACACCGGCTCGCCGACTTCGCGCAGGCGGTACCCCAAGCCAGCGTGAACGCCGAAAAGCCGTTAGCGCTAGACACTGCGCTCCAGATACCCACATACGCCACTCACCTTGATGACATGAGTCTGCTTTTCAAGCTTGCGAAGGATCAAGGCGTGACCATCGGCCCGGCGAACTACCGTTCAGAAACCAGCAGATCCAGTCCTCTCGTCATGCGCTTGGTCGAACTGCGTGTCGATGAAGAGTATCCAAAGCTCAA
>JBKJTX010000328.1:0-5346 GCA_046590315.1 Ramlibacter sp.
GTGGCTGTAGCTCAGTTGGTAGAGTCCCGGATTGTGATTCCGGTTGTCGCGGGTTCGAGTCCCGTCAGCCACCCCAATAAAATACAATGGAATCAAGGCCATTCTCGGCCTCGATTACGTTTTGGGCACGCCATGGGATGATCCTGCGCAGGTTCACGCGCCAATGCGGTGCGCGACGGTGGCGGCTGAGGGGCCGTCGGCGACCGCGTAGAGATCCCGTCGTGTGAGCGGCAGCGAAGACTCGACACCGCTCCGCGAGGCGAGAATCTGGTAGATGCCCGTGCCGCCGGCCTCGAATTCCAGCGCACATGCCGCCATGTACAGACGCCAGACGCGATAGGTGGGCTCGTCCACCTCGCGCAGGGCCGCATCGCAGTTCGCTTCCAGGCGCTTGACCCAATGGCGCAGGGTCAGCGCGTAGTGCCGGCGCAGCGCTTCGACGTCCTGGATCTCGAAGCCGGCGCGCTCCATGCCGAGCTGAATGTTGCTGACGCAGTCGAACTCGCCGTCGGGGAAAACGTAACGGTTGATGAATTCGGTGGCGACGGTGCGGTTCCAGCCCTCTTCGTCGTGGGTGATGCCGTGGTTCAGGAACAGGCCGCCCGGGCGCAGCACCCGCTGCACCGCGGCCAGGTAGGCCGGCATGTTGGCCAGGCCCACGTGCTCGAACATGCCGATGCTCGCCACCTTGTCGTAGACCGCCTCGCCCTGCAAGTCGCGGTAGTCGCGTAACTCGACGCTCACCAGCGCCTGCAGGCCTTCGTCGACGATGCGCTGCTGCGCGAAGTCGTACTGCGCCCGGCTGAGCGTGATGCCGTGCGCTCGCACGCCGTGGTGGCGCGCCGCCCAGCAGACCAGTGCTCCCCAGCCGCAGCCGATGTCGAGCAGGCGTTCGCCGCGCTCCAGGCGCAATTTGCGGCAGATGTACTCGAGCTTGTTCCGTTGCGCCGCCTCCAGGGTGTCTTCGGCGGTCTCGAAGTAGGCGCAGGAGTAGACCCGCTGCGGGTCCAGCCACAGCGCGTAGAAGTCGTTGGACACGTCGTAGTGAAAGGCGATCGCCTGGCGGTCGGAGTGCCGGGTGTGTTGCCTGGTGAAGCGCTGGGCCAGTCGCGTCAGCAGGGTCCCGGCCGAAGCGGCAGCGGGCTCGGCACGCGACGGCAGGCGCCAGGCATCCAGCAGCATCGCCAGCTTCTCGCGCCAGGGCAGCGCCAGCCCCTCGAAGTGGCCCTTCAGTGCCAGCGCGCTATACAGATCGCCCTCGATGTCGACCTGGCCCCGGAAGTAGGCGTCCGCCAGCAGCAGCGGGCCGCGCGTGGTGACGAGGCTGCGCAACAGCATCGGGTCGCGCAGCACCAGCGTGAAGGCCGATGGCCCGTCGCCCACGCTGCAGGCCTGGTCGTTCCACAGGCGCAAGTCCGCCCCGCCGGCAAAGCCATGCAGCAGGCGCTTCAGAATGCGCAGGGCGGCATCCGCGTGGGCGCTGGAGGGGTTCAGCGGGTTGGCGAGTGCGCTCACTCGTGCGCCAGCTGAATGACCAGCTTGCCGAAGTTCTTGCCCTCGAGGAGACCGATGAAGGCCTCGGGCGCACTCTCCAGGCCGAAAACGATATCCTCGCGAACCTTGACCCTGTCTTCCTGAACCCAGGCGTTCATCGCGCCGGCAAACTCGCTCCAGCGCGGCGCGTAGTCGTCGAACACGATGAAGCCCTGCATCTTGATGCGCTTGCGCAGCACGGTGGCCGCCAACAGGCCCAGCCGGTCCGGGCCCGGTGGTAGTTCAGTGGCGTTGTAGGCGGCGATCAGGCCGCACACGGGAACGCGTGCCTTGGCATTGAGCAGCGGCAGCACGGCGTCGAACACAGCGCCGCCGACGTTCTCGAAGTACACGTCGATGCCCTTCGGACACGCCGCGGCAAGACGTCCGGGAAGATCGGCGGCGCGGTGGTCGACGCAGAAGTCGAAGCCCAGCTCGTCGATGACGTAGCGGCGCTTCTCCTCGCCACCCGCGATGCCCACGACGGTGCAGCCTTTGATCCGGGCGATCTGCCCGACCACCGAGCCGACCGCGCCGCTGGCAGCGGCCACGACTACGGTCTCACCGGCGACGGGCCTGCCGATGTCGAGCAAGCCCATGTAGGCGGTGAAACCCGGCATGCCCAGCACGCCCAGCGCGCGCGAAGGATGCTGTTCTTCGGGCAAGAGCAACGTGAGACCTTTGCCATCGGACAGCGCGTAGTCCTGCCAGCCTGCATAGGCGAGCACCCGCGCACCGACCTGGAAGTCGCGGTGCCGCGACACCTCGACGCGCGATACCGTGCCGCCGACCATCACGTCGCCGAGGGCCACCGGCGCCGCGTAAGACGGCCCATCGCTCATACGGCCGCGCATGTAGGGGTCCAGCGACAGGTACAGGGTGCGGAGCAGGACCTGGCCAGCCGCGGGTGTCGGCACTGGATCGTTTTGGAGGCGGAAGTCCGCGGCGGTCGGTGCGCCGCGCGGCCTGGCATTGAGGACGATGCGGCGATTGACGAAAGAGCTTTGCGGCATGACGCAGGTTCTCCGATTGGCGAAGCAGTCGCTACTTCAGTGCCTTGACCAGGGCGTCGAATCGCGCATGGATCGACTTGTCATGCGGCATGACCGGTGGAAGCAGTGACTTCCGCGTCGAACTCTCGTGCCCCTTTGCGACCCGCGACGAGCCCAACGAAAGCCGTCGGGGTCGCATGACAAGGTCGGAAAATTCGGTATCGAGAAGGCGAGCAAGGCGAGCCTTTGGGATTATGTGAGGAGAGGCGCGCAACAACTTGTCGCGCGCGGCCGTGCTCTCTTGCGGCGGGTGCTGCACACCTGGCACGGGTGCTGCACACTTTGGCACGACCGGACGCTTGGTTCGGTGCGGTGCCGCACTCCGGCTCGAACTGTCCACGGCCGCATCGTTGTAGCGTGCCGATCCTGAATCCGCTCGTCAACCTGCGCACCGACGGCTACGGCGGGAGCCTCGAAGGTAATAACCGCCTGGCGCTGGAGATCGTGCGCGCCACGATTGCCGCGATCGGCCGCGACCGGGTCGGCATCCGGCGCTGCCGAACAGGCGCTGCTCGACAAGCCGCGTCCGCAATGACAGTGCGCGATCCGATCAGGTGAAGGACGTCAGCGATGACCAGCGCGACTAGCTAGGCCTGGCGGCGTGCGGCAAGCGACAGACAGGATGAGTCGACAATGACATCATCACCGAATGCCATCCCGTCGTTTGCCCAAGCCTCGCAGTCGTGCCGCAGGGCACGTCGTTGCGGCCCTGTTGATCCTCGCATTGAGCACCTTCGCCATGCCCAGCCGCGCCACGGAAGAGCCAGAGTACCAAGTCGTTCGCGAGCTTGCGGATATCGAGGTGCGTCAATACGCCGCCTATACCGTCGCCGAGGTCGTGGTGACCGGCCCCGCGAGCGAAGCGGGCAGCCAGGCATTCCCGATCCTGGCGGGCTACATCTTCGGCAAGAACAAGGGCGAGCGGAAGCTCGCGATGACGGCACCGGTGACGCAGGTGGCTGCTCCGGTGAAGCTGGAGATGACGGCGCCGGTCACTCAGAGCGCCGTATCCGGCAGCTTCGCGGTGCGCTTCGTGCTGCCCAAAGGCGTAACCGTGGCCAGTGCACCCGAACCCCTGGACGCTCGCGTTCAGCTGCGCGAGGTAGTGCCCGCGCAGGTGGCCGTCATCCGCTACTCGGGCTTCTGGTCGGAATCGAACTACGACGAACACTTGGCCAAGTTGCAGGCAGCCTTGCGCGCCGCCGACCTGGCGTGGACGGGCGAGCCGGTGTACGCGCGCTACAACGCGCCGTTCACACTCTGGTTCATGCGCCGCAACGAGATCTGGCTGCATCTGGCGCAGGCTCGCTGATCGGCAAGGCGTGGCTCTCTGCTGCGCCGCAAGGCCCAGCGCGGCGTCTTGCTGCGCAATCGTGCTGCGGCGGGGGTCTGTGCGTTGGTGAACACGTCGCCGTGCCCGGCGCGCCGGAACTTTGGCGGCCATCCGCTCGTTCCCTGCCTTACTGCATCGGACCGCGAACCGCGGGCTTGTCGAATCCATACCGGCCCTGCCGGAATTCGAGCGCCGCATTCTGATAGAAACTGATCGCTTCGTCGCGCAGCGTGGCGTCGGTCATCGTGGCCGTGCCGCCACCAACGGCCAGATCGCCGGTGAGCGCCTTGACCTCGACCTTGCGCTGCGGGCGCAGCGTGACCATGCGCCCTTCCTTGAGATAGCCGAGCACCTGATAGTTCGACACGAACGCGCGCTCGTAACCGGCCGGCAGGTTGAGCAGGTCGTAGCCGTAGAACTTGCTCGCATAGCTCATGTTGAGCAGGCCGAGCAGCGTGGGCGCGATGTCGATTTGCGACATCAGTCGCGCGTTGCGTGCAGGCAGTACGTGCGCCGGTGAGTAGATGAAGAGCGGAATCCGGTACTTCTCCAGCGGGATCGCGGTGCCGCGCGCCGAGGCGCCGTGGTCGGCAGTGACGACGAAGATGGTATTCGCGAACCAGGGCTTGGTACTCGCGCGGCGCAGAAAGTCGCCGACCGCATAGTCGGTGTATTTCACCGCGCCGTCGCGACCCGTGCCCGAAGGGATGTCGATGCGGTCGGCCGGATAGGTGTACGGCCGATGGTTGCTCGTCGTCATGATGTGCGTGAAGAACGGCCTGGCGCCCGCATGGTCGGCCCAGTTGCGGTCCATTTCGCGTAGCGCGAGCGTGAACAGGTCCTCGTCGGCCACGCCCCAGATGTTCTGGTAGTGGATGTCCTTCTTGTCCAGCTCGGTGCGATCGACGACGCGGTAGCCGTTGTGGCCGAAGAAGTAGTTCATGTTGTCGAAGTAGCCATAGCCGCCGTACGCGAACACGGTGTCGTAGCCCTTCGCGCGCAGCACCGAGCCGAGGCTGAACAGGTCCTCGTTGTTCGGCCGCTTGACGATCGACTGCCCGGGCGTCGGTGGAATCGCGAGCGCGAGCGCTTCCATGCCGCGCACGGTGCGGTTGCCCGTCGAGAACAGGTTGGTGAAGCTCAGGCTCTTGCCGGCGAGCGCGTCGATGTTCGGTGTGATGCCCTGCGCGCTGCCGAGGACGCCGACGAACTCCGAGCCGAGACTCTCGATGCTCACCAGCACGAGGTTGAAGCGCTTCTCCGGGCCGGGGTAGGCGATCATGCGCAGATTGGCCGCGCGGGGCTCGGCGGCCCACACTTCGCCGTTGGGCGAGAGCAGCCGGCGCGTCGTCGTCTGCGCCTGCGCCTGCGGCACGGTCGCATAGAACGATCCGAAATCCAGCTCGTTGTTGCGATTGGCCGCGAAGA
>JBKJTX010000063.1:0-4283 GCA_046590315.1 Ramlibacter sp.
CCTTGCGCCTCGGGAGCAAAGGCACTGCCCGGCGCCAGCCCGAGGCCGGCCTCGGCCACGAGGCGCTTGGCGACGACCAGCGAGTCATCGAAACCGTTGAGCTTGAAAAAGGCGTACATACCGCCCTTGGCGGCAGCCAGCTCAACCTGGGGCAGCGCCTGCAGCCGGGGGACCAGCGTGTCCCGGCAAGACTTCAGGTGCGCCACCACGCGCGGTGTGACCTCATCCGTTCGGGTGATGGCCGCCAGCGCCGCCCGCTGGCTGAACACGCTGGCGCACGAGGTGTTGAACTCCACCAGCTTGCTCATATGCGGAGTCATGGCCGCCGGCATGACCAGCCAGCCCAGCCGCCAGCCGGTCATGAGGAAGCTCTTGGAAAAGCTGTGCGCGACCACCAGTCGGTCGTCGGGGCTCGCTACATCGAGGAAGCTCGGCGCGCAGCGATTGGGTGTTTCCTCGAAGTACAGGCGCTCATACACTTCGTCGGCCAGGATCCAGGTGCCGGTGCGGCGGCAGTGATCGAGGATGGCTTGCTGCTCGGCCCGAGTCAGGGTCCAGCCCGTTGGGTTGTTGGGCGCGTTGACGACGAGGAGCCGGGTTGAGGGCGTGATGGCGTCAAGTAAGGTCTGCAAGTTGAGCGTCCATGCGCCGGCCCGCGGCTGGAGCGAAACACGTGTGAGCCTCGCCCCCATGATCAATGGCTGGGCCGTCAGGTTGGGCCACACGGGGGTGACGGCGACGACTTCGTCGCCCGCATCCACCAGCATCTGCACCGCCAGCATCAAGGCGTTGACCCCGCCGGAGGTGATTGCGATGCGGTCCGCGGTCACGGCAGGGTGCAATTGACTGGTGTATGCAGCGACCGCCTGGCGCAACTCGGGCAGACCCAGGTTGTGGGCATAAAATGTCTCGCCCTTCTCGAGCGAGGCGATAGCCGCTTGGCGGATAAAGTCGGGCGTGACTTCATCGCTTTCCCCAAACCAGAACGCCAGGACGTCGCTGCGCCCCATGCCCGCATTGGCCACTTCACGGATTTTGGATTCTTCGAGGTTTTGAATGGCTTGGCGCATCAAACGAGTATCCCTCACGCCACATGCAGGGTTGGTGGGGGTTGAGCGAGTCAGCGCCAAATGTTAAATTTTGTGACATGAGCACCTCGGTACCAACTTTCCCCTCAACCGTGTCCCCCACGTTGGCCGCCGAAGCCGAGCTCGACCTCAAGCGAGAACTCTTGCGCGTGGTCTTGAACAAGACGCTCAAAAAACACGGCGTGCCGCCCCAATGGGTCGGCGGCGAGATCAACGCCATGACCCTGCCCACCGGCGAGATCAGGATCGAGGTGAGGCTCTCGGTACAAGTGGACGAGCCTCGCTTCCTGACTTATCTGACTTCGTTCCAGGCCGACTTTGAGCGGCGGCTCGCGGCCATCGCGCCCGACGCAAAGCAGTGGGTATCTGGGATCACATGGACGCTGGTCCCCGATCTGATCTTCGAGGTGCCACTGCCCACGCCGGAGTACTGGGCTCATGTGATCTCGGAGCGCGAACTCACGGCGCGCCAGAAGGGCGCCATGCAGTGGGATCGCGAGACACTCGCCCGACATTTCGTCGACACCAATCCGGGTGAACTGATGGCCGACTTCGACGACACCAAGCCGCCCGACCGCGAGATCGAGAATCTGGTGCCGCCGCCGAAGGCCTAGTGACTTAGAAACGCACCATTCGACACGAACTCGGCATTTCCGCCGGCGCCGGCTGAATGGTTTTCACGACCCGAAATCCGTAGCCCGAGCCCTCAACGTCGAACTTCACGCCCGGCGCGCCCTGCTTGTCCATCACGCCCACCACCAACTGCTGCTGGAACTGGTGATCGTCGGCGCGCATGAAGCCCGCCTGGCCTTGCAGGCTGACCGATGCACGTTCAAGTGCCGTCGCCACCCCTACTGCTTCCGTGCTGCGCGCCTTGTCGATCGCCTGCGCCAGCGCTTCGATCATCAGCTGCATGCGCATGTGCACATAGTCGTCGGCAGGCATGGGATAGCGCTTGCGAAACGACTGGTAGAAGGCTTCGCTCTGGGCCGTTGGCACGTTGGGCAACCAGTCGGCGACCGCAATGACTTTACCGAGCCCTGCGTCGCCGATCGCCGCCGGCGCACCCAATGCATTGCCGTAGAACGTATAGAACTTGCCGTCGTAACCGATCTCCCTGGCCGCCTTGACCAACAGCGTGAGGTCGTTGCTGAAGTTGCCGGTGATCACCGCCCCCGCTCCGCTCGCCTTGATCTTGATGGCGTAGGGCGCGAAGTCTTTGATGCGCAGCATCGGGTGCAGCTCATCGCCGACGATCTGGATGTCCGGCCTTTGCGCGGTCAACTGCTTTCTTGCTTCACGCGCCACCGCCTGGCCGAAGCTGTAGTCCTGGCCCAGCAAGTAGACCGATTTCAGCGACTTGTCTTCCCGTAGCACCGACATCAAGGCGGCCATCCGCATGTCAGCGTGAGCGTCGAAGCGGAAATGCCAGAAGCTGCATTTCTCGTTGGTGAGGATCGGATCGACTGCCGCGTAGTTGAGAAAAATCACCCGGCGGGCCGGCTCACGCTCGTTGTGCTTGTTCACAGCATCGATCAGCGCCGCCGCTACCGCCGATGAATTGCCCTGCAGGATGAACTGCGCGCCGTCATCGATCGCGGAGCGCAGCGTCGACAAGGCTTCCTCGATCTGGCCTTTGCTGTCATAACGGTCCAGCTGCAGCGGCCGAACGCCTTGCGCCGTTTTAACGCCGCCGCGCTGGTTGACGCGCTCCACTGCCCACACCAAATTGCGGAACACCGCTTCGCCGCCGTTGGCGTTGCCGCCCGAGAAGCCCTCGATCATCGCAAGCTTCACGGGCGCGGCTTGGGGCGCCTGGGCCCACGCGGCAACCGGCGCAAGTAGCGATGCAACGGCGGATTTCAAGAGCTGGCGGCGTTGATTTTTCATTCTGGTTTTTCCCTCGACGGCACTTGAAAAGAACCGCCGCGATCACAGATGTGAGGCATGCGGCGATCACGGTTGAGAGCCGCGGAGTTTACCCACCCCGTTTCAAGCCAAGGAGCAAGCCATGTTTTTCGCACCCGTCGTTCCCACCCGCGCCCATTCACCGGCGCACCGTTCCTTCGACCGCAGCTTCGAGCGCTTCGTCAATGACGCGTTTTTCAGCAGCGGCAAACTGGGCCTCAACGTCGAGCAGGACGGCAAGGCCTGGACCGTGACGCTGGACCTGCCCGGCATCGCCCGTGAAGACCTCGACATCAACATCGAAGGCCCCATCGTTCGTATCGAGACCAAGCAAGAAGCCAAGCGCGCCTACAAGGCGGCCTACGAGCTGCCGCAGGAGATCGACGCTGACGCGAGCGCCGCCAAACTCGATAACGGCGTTCTGACGCTGACCCTCGCCAAGAAGCAACCTGTCAGCAACGCGCGCAAGATCGACGTGAAGTGAAGGGGATGTAGGGCGGCCAAGCCGCCCTGCATCGAGACGAGGCCGCGCTTCGGCGGGCCAATCGCTGGCTGTCGGGCCTAATGGCGAACCCCGTGGCTGCTCTGGGTATATTTCGGGGCACACGGGTTTCAAGCCACATGTTCGAACAAGCCTTCAAAAACATCGATGACATCCTGCACAAGGATGCCGGCTGCACCAGCGAGCTCGATTACACCGAGCAAAGTTCATGGCTGCTGTTCCTCAAGTACCTGGACGCGCTGGAGCGAGACAAGGCCACAGAGGCCGCGCTGGAAGGCAAGAAGTACAGCTTCATCCTCGACGCAGACTACCGCTGGGAAAAGTGGGCGGCACCGAAGACGGTCGACGGCAAGCCGGATCACAACAACGCCATGACCGGCGACGACCTGCGCGACTTCGTCAACGGCAAGCTCTTTCCGTATCTGCACGGCTTCAAGCAACGTGCCACCTCCTCCAGCACCATCGAATACAAGATCGGAGAGATCTTCGGCGAGATCAAGAACCGCATCCAGAGCGGCTACAACCTGCGCGAAGTGGCCGAACTGGTCGACAGCCTGCGCTTCGGCTCGCAGAACGAGAAGCACGAGCTCTCGCACCTGTACGAAGCCAAGATCCGCAACATGGGCAACGCCGGGCGCAACGGCGGCGAGTACTACACCCCCCGGCCCCTGATCCGCGCCATGGTGCAGGTGACGGCGCCGAAGATCGGCGAGCGCATCTATGACGGTGCCGTCGGCTCGGCCGGGTTCCTCTGCGAAGCCTTCGAGTACCTGAGTGGCAAGCCG
>JBKJTX010000094.1:0-4178 GCA_046590315.1 Ramlibacter sp.
CAGACCTTTCGCCTGCTGCAAGACAGCGTCGGCGGCATCACCCCCAACACGCTCAACACCCGCATCAAGGAGTTGCGTGAAGCCGGTCTGATGAATCATGGCAGCGATGGCTACGTCGTCACGCCATCCGGCTCCGACCTCTTGAAGCGCATGAACGACCTGCCGGCCTTCGCGAACAAATGGGTCGCGACCCAAGCCAAGAAGCGAGCGCCGTGAAATCGGGGTTGACTGCCGCCGCCGCGCTACCGGCGGATGTGGATGCTGCGCTGCTGGTCGGCCGCGTCCACGTGGAGGGAACGGGCCCGGTGCTCGTGCGAGTGCGGTCCGACGGCCTCTTCGATTTGTCGTCTCTCGCGCTCACCTGCAGCGAACTGCTGGAGCTGCCAGGGTTGGCAAAACGTCTGCGCGCGCATGAGGGCGCCAAGCTGGCCGACACATGGGACGTGCTCGCCAACAGTGCGTGCGATGTTCGCGATCCGTCTTTGCCCTGGTTCCTCGCGCCCTGCGACCTGCAAGCCATCAAGGCTGCGGGCGTCACTTTCGTCGCGTCGATGCTTGAACGCGTGATCGAGGAGCAAGCACGCGGTGACGCCTCTCGCGCGGATGCCGTGCGAGAGGCCGTGGTCGCGGTCATCGGCGACAACATTGGCGCCGTGAAGCCCGGCTCGCCTGAGGCGCTGCGTCTGAAAGAAGTGCTGATCGCACAGGGCATGTGGTCGCAGTATCTCGAAGTGGGTATCGGCCCCGACGCCGAGATCTTCACCAAGTCTCAGCCGCTGAGTGCAGTGGGCACTGGCGCGGAGGTGGGCATCCATCCGGAGAGCGTCTGGAACAACCCCGAGCCGGAAATTGTCCTGGCGGTAAACAGCAGGGGCGAAGTCCAGGGCGCGGCCCTGGGCAACGATGTCAACCTGCGCGACTTCGAAGGGCGCAGCGCGTTGCTGCTCGGCAAGGCCAAAGACAACAACGCCAGCTGCGCCATCGGCCCGTTCATCCGTTGCTTCGACGACAGCTATAGCTTGGACGATGTGCGCCGGTCTGACCTTGCGATGCGCGTCACCGGCACGGGTGGCTTCGTGATGGAGGGCGCGAGTTCGCTTGCCAAGATCAGCCGCGATCCGATGGACTTGGTGCACCAGGCGATCGGCGCGAACCACCAGTACCCCGACGGTTTCATGCTCTTCCTGGGAACCATGTTCGCGCCCACGCAAGACCGCCACGGCCCTGGCCAGGGCTTCACCCATGAGGTCGGGGACATCGTTACGGTTACGACGCCGCGCCTGGGTACACTCGCCAATCGCGTGAACACCAGCGACCGCGTCGCGCCCTGGAACTACGGCATCGCCGCGCTGATGCGAGACCTCGCGCGGCGCCGCTGAGCTCTCATTCATTCCCAAACCAAAAGGAAGAAATCAATGACCACCACTCCCTCCGGCCTGCAATACGAAGACACCGTCGTCGGCGATGGAGCCGAAGCCAAGCAAGGCCAGCACGTGCACGTGCACTACACCGGCTGGCTCTACAACGACGGCCAGCAGGGCGCGAAGTTTGATTCGAGTGTGGATCGCAACGATCCCTTTGCGTTTTCGCTGGGCGCGGGTATGGTGATCAAGGGCTGGGACGAAGGCGTGGCCGGCATGAAGATCGGCGGCAAGCGCACGCTGATCATTCCGCCGCAGCTCGGTTACGGCGCGCGCGGCGCGGGCGGGGTCATTCCACCCAACGCCACCTTGAAGTTTGACGTCGAGTTGCTCGACGCGCACTAAGTTTCATCGGCGGGCCAGCGCCGTCCCCACGTCTCCAACGGCACTCGCGCCGCATTGCACACATAGCTGATCGCCCGGTACCAACCAGCCAGCACCAACAGCTCGATCAGCTGCGCTGGGGACCAGAGGGCGGCCAGTTCCGTCCACAGGGCGTCGCCGATGTTGGCGGTCTCGTGAAGCGCATCGACCATTTGCACCAGCAACCGATCGCGCGGCGTGAGCGTTGATTCGTCGGCTCCGGGCCGGGCTATTGCAGCGTTCTGCGCCTCGCTGAAGCCCGCCGCCTGCGCGAATGCGGTCACGTGCACGCCCCACTCGTACTCAGCGCCACAGCGGACGCAAGCGCGGTTGATCACCACTTCGCGGTCGCGCAGCGAAAGGCTGGCTTTGCGCCCGAGCAGGTAGCCGCCCCAGCCCGTCATGCGCTGGGCCAGTTCAGGGTTGTGGGCCAGCACTCGAAAGAGCACCAGGATGTCGGGCGCGCCTGGCGGCGTCATGCGCGTGAGCAGGTCGTGCAGCTCGGGGGAATACGGTGGTGCCAGCGGGGGCAGGCGCGGGATGTCGGGTGTCATCGGTGGGTCTCCTTGGGCGGGTCGATCCGGCGGATCGCTACGGAATGCGTAGCAAAACACCACTCTATCGCTACTTAATCCGTAGCGGCAGTCGCAAACAGGACAGGGGCTGTCGCTACAATTGCGGCCATGACCGCCCGCGCGCCCCTTCCCCGCCGACCGGTGCGCGGATCAGAGACCGGTCGGCCAGTGATGGCCCTGCTGGACCTGCTCGGGCGGCGAGGCACACTCCGGCTGCTTTGGGAATTGCGTGACGGTCACCCGCAAAGCTTTCGGCTGTTACAGGCGAGCGCCGGCGATATGTCGCCCTCGGTGTTGAACACGCGCTTGAAAGAGCTGCGCGATGCCCTCATGGTGGAGTTGGGCAACACGGGCTATGAGCTCACGCGGGACGGACTCGAGCTCATCCGCCAGCTGAAGCCGTTGCACCGCTGGGCTGAAGACTGGGCGAAACGCGTCCCCACCCATTTTTCTTGACTCGAACCTTGTCCCTGCCTTGAAAAGGGCCTCCCGGCCCCAAGCTGCAGCGCAGCCCTCATTTCCAGCTAAGAAAAATATGTCAGACATGAACCGGATCGAACCCACCCTTGACCCCCTGGCTCCCGAGCCGGCTGCGGACGCCAAGAGCGAAGCCACCGCTGCCGCCAACGATGCAGCGCATTCCGGCAAGCCGGTCGCCACAACCGACGACGACGCATTGACGCAGGCCCTGACCGCGCTGCAAAGCAAAAACACCGAGCTGCAAGAGCAGGTGCTGCGCGCTCAGGCCGAAATGCAGAACACCCGCCGCCGCGCCGACGACGAAATGTCCAAGGCCCGCAAGTTTGCGGTCGAGAGCTTTGCCGAAGCGATGCTCGCCGTGGTCGACAGCCTGGAAGCCGGCCTGGCCCATAAGGACGCCACGGCCGAACAAATACGAGAAGGCACTGAAGTCACCCTGCGCCAGCTCAAGAGCGCGTTGGAGCGCAACAAGGTGAACGAGATCAACCCCGCTGGCGGCGCCAAGTTCGATCCGCACCAGCATCAGGCCATCTCCGTGGTGCCTTTGTCCCCCGAATCCCCACAGGAAGCCAACACCGTGGTGAGCGTTCTGCAGAAGGGCTACCTGATCGCCGACCGCGTGCTGCGCCCGGCGCTCGTGACGGTCGCGGCACCGAAATGAAAGCTGGGTCCCGGATCAAGTCCGGGATGCCCCTGGCACCTTGAAACGCCACAGCTTATCCACAAGTAACTCACATCGAAACTGAATTGGCTTAAGGGCCGCAAGCAAGGAGAAACGAAAATGGGAAGAATCATTGGCATCGACCTCGGCACCACCAACTCGTGCGTGTCGATCATGGAAGGCAACACGCCAAAGGTCATCGAGAACAGTGAAGGGGCGCGCACCACGCCCTCCATCGTCGCGTATCAGGAAGACGGCGAGATTCTCGTCGGCGCCTCGGCCAAGCGCCAGGCCGTGACCAATGCCAAGAACACCCTGTATGCGGTCAAGCGCCTGATCGGTCGCAAGTTCGAGGAGAAGGAAGTCCAGAAGGACATCCACCTCATGCCCTACGAGATCACCAAGGCAGACAACGGCGACGCGTGGGTCACGGTGAGAGGCAAGAAGCTCGCGCCGCCGCAGATCTCCGCTGAAGTGCTGCGCAAGATGAAGAAGACCGCTGAGGACTACCTCGGTGAAGCCGTGACCGAAGCCGTGATCACGGTGCCGGCTTACTTCAACGACAGCCAGCGTCAGGCCACCAAGGACGCGGGCCGCATTGCCGGCCTCGACGTCAAGCGCATCATCAACGAACCGACCGCTGCGGCCCTGGCCTTCGGCCTGGACAAGCAGGAAAAG
>JBKJTX010000129.1:0-4829 GCA_046590315.1 Ramlibacter sp.
CTTGTCGAGAGCCGAATCCTGCGCCGTCGAAAAGGCTTGCAGCCATTCGTGCAGCCGCTGACGCATTTCACCCGCGGCTTTCTTGGTGAACGTGATGGCCAGAATTTCGTGCGGCTGCGCTCCGTCGAGCAGTGCCCGAAGGATCCGCGAGACCAGTATCCAGGTCTTGCCCGCACCCGCGCATGCTTCAACGACCACGCTGCGGCGGGGATCGCATGCGATCGCATAGAAGGCGTCGCGCTCGATGCGCTTGCCGTTGTGTTCGTACGCGAGCTGCTTCATGACCACCAATCCCGGCGGCACAAGCCGCGCGCGGCGCAAAATTCGCAAGCCATGCCCTCGCCGAGCGCCGGGAGCTGCGCGCCTTGCGCGACTTGCGCCAAGTCGTGCCGGATGCCCTCTACCAGCAGGTCGCGCGCTTCAACCACCGCGGGCTGGTCGATTCGCCCGGTTACTCCTCGCTCGCCCACATTCACATAAGCGGCGGCCAACGTGTCTTCGTGCAACAGCGCCGCGTAGAAAACAAGCTGAGTGTCTTCTGCCGGTTGCCGCACGCGGTCGAGCGTGGTCTTGCGGCCTTCGGTCTTGTAGTCCATCACCAGGAGGGTGCCGTCCGCCATCCGATCGATCCGGTCAATGCGGCCTACCAGCTTGATCGTCCCCAGCTGGACTTCGTGTTCGCTCTCGGCCCGTTCGAAGACCGCACCGTTCGCTTCGTGCGTGGCAAGCCACGTGAGGTAGCCGTCGCGCGCCTGGGGCCACGCAGCCGCGAACGGGAGGAACTCACCTTCGTCCAATCCCTGCTCATGTGTCACCCGGTCGGCCACTTCATCCAACCGCCGGGCGCGCTCGGGCCCGAGCGGCAGCGGCCGCTCGAGCAGGTCGAGATGGAAAGCTGCGAGCACCTTGTGCAACCAATTGCCGAAGTCGCGCTTGTCGAGCTCGGTGTCGATCTCATTGGTTTCCTGCAAATTGAGCTGCCGCAAGGCGAAGAAGCGATAGGGGCACTTGCGCAGATCTTCATAGGCACTTGCAGAAAGCTGGGTGAGCGGCAGCTGCGCGCCCGCGGGCAAGGGCTTGCGCACCGGCTGCACGCTCACCTCGCGGGCGTCCCGCGGGTCGCCGCTCACGAGGGCGCGACCCTCAAGCAGCAGCGACTGCACCAGCCCGCTGGCAAGCACGGGTTCGCCGCGATCATCGCTTGTCCGCCAGAGCACGTCACACCGGGGCGTGCGAAGTGCGCTATGCCAGCCGGCGCGAGTTTGTTGCTCGAGCGCCTCGCGCGTGGGCAGCCCCAGCTGTGCCCGTTGCGACGGCGTCCACGGGCCACGGGGCTCCGGAGACAGCGGCAGGCGGATTTCGTCGCACCCTGCCAAAACCAGCGCCGGCACTTCACGACCGAGCAATTGGTTGAAAGGCAGGATGACGACCTGCTCCTCACCCTGCTTCGCGGGCTTGAAGTTCACTGACTCCAGGACTTCATCGACCCAGGCGGTGAAGTCAGAAAGGCCGAGGCTGCGCGCCGCTTGTGGCAGCTGCTGCCACTGCGCTTGCATCGCTTCATGAAGACCGAGCGAGTCCAGCAGCAAGGCCCCGGCAGTGTCGGATTCCAGACGCGTCCAGTGACCGCAGGCCTTGAGCAGCTCGCGCAAGGCCTGGAGCCACAGCGGCAGCGGCCTGTTGCCCTGCAAGGGTTCGCGCCATGCTTCGGCCTGCGCGATCAGGGCCTGCCACTTCGGCTCGCCCTCGGCGCGCAAGGAGCGCACTGAACGCCACTCGCGCAGGCCTTCGCGCCGCACGCGGCGCTCCAGCGCCGATGCGGTGACGGGGGCCACGGCGGGCGCGTTCTTCAGCCAGTCGAGAACCGCGTCCGAGCTTGCGCTCCAGGCGCAGGCGCGCAGCGCACTCATCACGTGCGCGGCCTTGCGCGTGGTGGACAACTTCCAGCCAGTCTCGTCGCGGATGCGGATGCCGCGCGCGCCCAGCAACGCCCTGACGCGCCGCGTAAGCACGCGGTCGATTGCGGCCAGCGCGACGGGCACACGGCCGCCGTCGACATGGCGCACAACACAGGCCGCTGCCATCTCGGCTTCCTGGGATGGATCGGGGGCGGGATACAGCGAGATCGACCCGAGGGTCGCTGGCGCGTCGAGCGCAAGGGTTGCCGTCTTGTCTGCGAGGAGTGACGCCACCGCGCGCGCAACCGGTTCCGGCTCGAATCCTTCGATGACGACCAGCAGGTCGAGCTCGCTCGCCAGCTCAGATCTCAAAAGCGTGTCGGTCGCATACGCAGATGTTGCGGCCCACTCGACGGCGATGCGTCCCACCGCCGCCTCCAACTGCAACGTCGGCGCTTCCGCGCCGAGCGCCGCAGCGGTGCGAGCGCGCACCGCCCATGCGGTGCGCTGCGACGGCGGCACGGCCGCCGCAACGCCGGCAAGCTGCGTCGCGGCCTCCACAAGGCGGCCCGCCAGAAGGTCGGCCCGGGAGCCCAGGCCCGCCTTTTCAAGCAAGGCGCGCGCCGTGAGGAGGTCACGGCCCATGTCGAAACTGAGGTCATCGTCGCCCGGTGCGAAGGCGGCCTTCCCCGCCCAGTTCATTGTGGTCTCGAAGCGCGGCGGGAAGCCGTCCGGGACTTCGGCCGTCCATGCTCGCATCGCGACCGGCATGAGCTGCGCGTAAGGCACCAGCACCACCGTTCGGGCAGGATGCGCCGCATGCTGCGCGATGAGTCCGCGAAGCTGTGCGATGAGACGTGGCCAATGGCTCGTCCGATGGTTTGGCGCTATGGCGTCCATAGCGGGAAGAGCGCCGGCCGTACCCGACGCTGAGACTTGGTTTCTGTCACAATTCCCTCACTGTACTTGTTGCCCCGCACATCGCGGCGGCCCTGCCATTTGCCCCAAAGGAAACAGACCATGGCCAGCGATCTGATCAAGCACGTCTCCGACGCCACCTTCGAAGCCGACGTATTGAAAGCCGATAAGCCGGTGCTGGTGGATTACTGGGCCGAATGGTGCGGTCCTTGCAAGATGATTGCGCCGATCTTGGACGAAGTATCGGCCACCTACCAGGACAAGCTGCAGATTGCGAAGATGAACGTCGATGAGAATCGGGACATTCCGGCAAAGTTCGGCATTCGCGGCATCCCGACGCTGATGCTGTTCAAAAATGGCGAGCTCGCCGCCACCAAGGTCGGCGCGATGAGCAAAGCCCAACTCACTGCATTCATCGACCAGCAACTCGCTTGACCTTGGGTCATGCCGGGCAGGCCCGGCATGACACCCCTCCCCGTTTTTCCTGCATAATCACGCCAGTTCACTGATTCGCTACTTGCAGGCGGACAGTTCGAGTTTCCCGGTCTCAAGAGGCATCTTCGCCTCGCTCCAGGCCTTCCCCCAGACGACCAACAAGCCTCCGCAAGGGGCGTACTTACGCGGGTTTTTAGCCATGCACCTGAACGAACTCAAGGCACTCCACGTGTCCGAAGTCCTCAAGCAAGCCGATGAGCTTGAGATCGAAAACACCGGCCGCATGCGCAAGCAGGAGCTGATGTTCGCCATCATCAAGAAGCGCGCCCGCGCCGGCGAACAGGTTTTTGCCGACGGCGTACTGGAGATCCTGCCCGACGGGTTCGGGTTCCTGCGCAGCCCCGACACGAGCTACACCGCGAGCACCGACGACATCTACATTTGGCCCTCGCAGGTGCGCCGCTTCAATTTGCACACGGGGGACATGATTGAAGGTGAAGTGCGCACGCCCAAGGACGGCGAGCGCTACTTTGCGCTGACGAAGCTCGACAAGGTGAACGACGATCTGCCTGAGAACAACAAGCACAAGGTTATGTTCGAGAACCTGACGCCGCTGTTCCCCAAGGAGCAGATGAAACTCGAGCGTGACGCGTTCAAGGGCGAAGAGAACATCACCGGCCGCATCATCGACATCATCGCGCCCATCGGCAAAGGCCAGCGCGCACTGCTGGTGGCGCCACCCAAGAGCGGCAAGACGGTGATGATGCAGCACATGGCGCACGCCATCGCCGCCAACTACCCGGACAGCTACATGATGGTGCTGCTGGTCGACGAGCGGCCCGAGGAAGTGACCGAGATGCAGCGCTCGGTGAAGGGCGAAGTGATCGCCTCGACCTTCGACGAACCGGCGGCACGGCATGTGCACGTCGCCGAAATGGTGATCGAGCGCGCCAAGCGGCTGGTCGAGCTGAAAAAGGACGTGGTGATCCTGCTGGACTCGATCACCCGGCTGGCCCGCGCCTACAACAACGTCGTGCCCTCGTCGGGCAAGGTGCTCACCGGCGGGGTCGACTCCAACGCCCTGCAGCGTCCCAAGCGTTTCCTGGGCGCGGCGCGCAACGTCGAAGAAGGCGGCTCGCTGACCATCATCGCCACCGCGCTGGTCGACACCGGCAGCCGGATGGACGAAGTGATCTTCGAGGAGTTCAAGGGCACCGGCAACTCGGAAATCCACCTGGACCGCCGGCTGTACGAAAAGCGTGTGTTCCCGTCGATCCAGCTCAATCGCTCCGGCACCCGCCGCGAGGAACTGCTGCTGGCCCCCGAGATCCTGCAGAAGACCCGGATCCTGCGCCAGTTCATGTACAACATGGACGAGATCGAGGCCATGGAAATGGTGCTCAAGTCGATGAAGGCCACCAAGACCAACGTCGAGTTCTTCGACATGATGCGCAGAGGCGGATAAGGCCCGTCACGTCATTCCCGCGGAGGCGGGAATCCAGAGCGCCCCGGACCCGAAAGCACTGGGTCCCCGCCTTCGCGGGGATGACGTGACGGGCCTTATCCGCCTCTGCGCAT
>JBKJTX010000463.1:0-6661 GCA_046590315.1 Ramlibacter sp.
GCTGTTGGGGAGTGAACGGCAAGTCGCCAACGGCAGGTGTGAACGTCATCGCGACGGGGCTGTTCATGGGGCGTTTCGATGCAGCAGCTCGCGCGGCAGGGCAAGAAAGTTGAGCAACATGCCGTCGAAGTCATCCGGCGCTTCCAGGTTCTGCAGATGCCCGATGCCGCGCATTTCGAGGTACGTACTGCGAGGAATCGCGCCGGCGAGCTTCTTCATCATGGCGGGCGGCGCATTCCGGTCATGCTCGCCCGCAACGACCAGCGTAGGGACGCCGATGCGCGGCAGATTGGCCCGGCGGTCGAACGTAACAAGCGCCTCCAGCGCGCGCCGGTAGGTCGACGCCGGCACCAGGCTCATGCAATGGGTCGCGAGGCGCACACCCTCGGGGAGCGAACCCGGTCCGACCATTTGCGGAACCAGCACTTCGGCCAGTTCGGCCATCGACTTTCCTGCATCCAGCGGCGCGGTTCGCTGAGCGAGGAATTCGCGCTGCCAGTCGGCGTCTGGTTTGCCGAAGGACGCCGAAGTCCCGCACAGGACCAGCTTGTTCACGAGTTCGGGGCGGCGTGCGATCACTTCTTGCGCCACCATGCCGCCCATGCTGTGGCCGACCAGTGTCACGTCGCCGCATTGCAGCGACTCGACGAGGCCTATGCAGCTCTCGGCCAGGCCCTTGAATGTGTAGGGCTCGATCGGGGCGCTGTGGCCGTAGCCCGGCATGTTCCAGGCGATGGCTCGGTAGCCGGATGACGCCAGCGTCTCGACCTGCGGCGCGAAGGCCAAGTGGCCGCCGCCGATGCCGTGCAGCATGAGCACCGTGGGTCCGCCGCCGAGTACGGTGAAAGTGGGGATGATCATGGGACCACCTGACCGGCCTGAACGACGGCGACGTCGTCAAGTTCGATCGTGCAGTTGCGCAGCGGCAGGTCGAAGTGCCCACGCGTAAAGCGACCGGCCACCTCGTTGGCGCCGGTGCTGTAGAGAAAGTTGCCGGCGAAGGCGCGCAACTCGGTGCCGTTGAAGTCGCGCTTGTCGTACAAAGCCATGCTGTCCCAGCGCGCCGCGGCATTGAGGCCGTAGCCGACGTGGCTGACGGCGTAGGCGTCGCGGTCGCCCCAGGCCGCGATGTAGCTGCGCATCAGATCGGCGTCCACTCCTGTGCCGTCGATGCGCGTCACGTAGTCGTCCTCGATGCGCAAGGTGATGGGCCGTTCGACGTAGCGCTTGAATGTCAGATTGACGTCGCCTTCCGCCAGCACCAGCGTGCCGTTCACGCTGCCCGCGGCCGGAAAGGCCAGCGCCAGCCCACCGGGCCAATGCGTCATGGTGCCGGGTCGCGTGGTATAGCCCCAATTGCCGCCGCAGGCGGCACCGTCCAGCGAAATCGTCAGGTCGGTGCCCACCGCGGATGTGACGCGCAAGGTGCGCGCGGCACGCAAGCGTTTGATGTGCGCCTTGACCAGCGGCTCCAGTTCATCGCCGGGGACCAGCCGCGCCAGCGCCTCGGGATGCTCGTTGCTCACGTAGATGGCGCGCGCACCGCCCTTCAAAATGGCAGCAAGTTCCGGCGCGTGCATAAGCCCTTCCACCGTGCAATCGATCACCAATGTGCTCGATGCCAGCGCGGCGATAACGGGCGCGAGTTGCTGCAATGCGGTGGAGGCGCCAGTGGAGCGGATCGCGGGGCCCGACTCAAAGACCGTCGGCAGGAGAAGTGAAAACACACGGCAGCCCATCCTTGTCGCCGCCAGGAAGGCCAACTCCGGCAGCACCGGCCGGGTCTGGGTCTCGCAGAGGACCGCCACACTGTCACCTGCCTGCAGCGCGCAGCGCGCCAGCACGGCTTCAAAGGCCGCGATCCACGCCGGCTCGGGTCGGTCCTGCAACATGGTGTTCAAATTTCGCGTCATAATACATGAAAATTCATGCAATAGGAACGTGACGCCGCCTCGCAAAGCCCAGCCGCCAAGCTTCTCCTCGCAGGAGTTTCGCTCCGCGCTGGGCATGTTCGCTACCGGCGTCACCATCGTCACCGCGCGCACGACCGAGGGCGACGTGATCGGCCTCACGGCGAACTCGTTCAACTCCGTGTCGCTCGACCCGCCGTTGGTCCTTTGGAGCCTTTCGCAGGCCGCGGCGTCGCTCCCGGCCTTTAGCGCCGGCTCGCACTACGCCATCAACATCCTGGCCAGGGACCAGAGGACGCTGGCCGAGCGCTTCGCACTGCGGGGAGCCGACCGCTGGGCCGGCGTTGCCTTCGCTGATGGCATGGGTGGCGCGCCCTTGCTGTCTGGCGCGGCGGCCACTTTCGAATGCTTCAACCGCAGTCGCTACGAAGAGGGCGACCATGTGATCTTCGTCGGTGAGGTGGAGCGCTGCAGCTGGCGCGCCGGCGCTTCGCCCCTGCTCTTCCACGGCGGGCGCTACTACACCGAGCATCCGTTTTGATGGGCCCCGCGAACGAGCGCCGCCGGGCCGCCCCAAGGCGCGAGAGCCGCCTCGGGGGGCAGCGAACCACGCGCAGCGGGGAGCGTGGGGGCACACGATTCATCGATCAGTACCTGGGCTACCTGCTCGGCCAGGCCAACTATGCGCTGTACAAGGACTTCGACGCGCATGTGCGCGCTGCCGGCCTGAGCTCACTCGAGTGGCGCGTACTCGCCACTCTTCACGACGCCGAGCCGCTCACCATCAGCCAGCTGGCGCATGAAGTGCTTTCCAAGCAGCCCACGATCACCAAGCTCGTGCAGCGAATGTGCGACCAGGCATGGGTGTCCTTGCAGGCCGATGCAAGCGATCAACGGCGCACTTTGGTGGTTGCCACCAGCGCGGGCAAGCGTCTGGTGCGGCCGCTGGTGGACAAGGCGCGCGAACACGAGTCGGCCATGTTGCGCACGCTGGCCGCTTCGGAAAAAGTGGCGCTGAAGAAGCTGCTAGGCAAGTTGGCCGGGCGCTAACATCGACGAGATGACCGAACGCAAAGCGCACCTCGATACGCTGGCCATTTCGCTGCTGCTGGCTTGCTGCGTGTTTTGGGGTTTCCAGCAAATCCTGATCAAGAGCACCGTGGCCGAAGTGCCGCCGCTTTGGCAGGCGTCCCTGCGATTCTTGGGCGCAACCCTGCTGCTCTGGTTGTGGTGTCAGGTGCGCGGGGTGAAGCTGTTCGAGCGCGACGGCACTTTGCGCGCCGGCCTCTTGGCCGGTGCGCTCTTCGCCGGCGAGTTCAGCTGCATCTACCTGGGGCTGCGGGACACCGCGGCATCGCGCCTCACCGTTTTTCTCTACACCGCACCGTTCGTTGTCGCCCTGCTGATGCCGCGCTTCTCGCCTTCCGAAAGGCTGCGGCCGGTGCAGTGGGCCGGTCTTCTGATTGCTTTCGTTGCTGTCGCCGTTGCCTTCAGTGAAGGCTTTGCCGGCGACACGACGGCGCGGCAGTTGCGGGGCGACGCGCTGGCGCTGGCGGCCGGCGTGTTGTGGGGTTTGACGACATTGGTCATCCGCGGCAGCGCGATGGCAACGATCAGTGCGGAGAAAGCGCTGTTTTACCAAGTGGCGGTGACCTCGATCGTCACCCCGTTGTTGTCGCTCGCGGTCGGCGAGCACTGGACGCTTAGCTACTCAGCCTGGGCCTGGGGCTCGTTGGCCTTGCAGACTGCGATCGGCGCCTTTGCCAGCTACTTGACCTGGATGTGGCTGCTCCGACACTACCCTGCGACGCAAATGTCGTCGTTCACATTTTTGGCGCCGGTATTCGCGCTGGTCTTCGGCGTCGTGCTGCTGCACGAGCCGTTGACGCTTCAGCTGGTGCTCGCGCTTTGCGGCGTGACGATCGGAATCGTTTTGGTCAATCGCAAGGCGTGATCGGCGCTTGAAGCGAATGCGCCACAGTAGCCCTCGTTTCGCACGATCGTGCTAATATGCGGGCATGGACGCCAAAACCCATAAGAGTGAACTGACCCGCGCGGCCATCGTCAGCGCGGGTATCGACCTTGCGTCGGCCGAAGGGGTGGAAGCCATCACGCTGCAGGCGGTCGCGGATCGCATCGGCTTGTCCAAGAGCGGCGTGTTCTCGCGTGTGGGTTCGCGCGAGGCGCTGCAGAAGGCGGTGATTGAGGAGTTTGGCCGCCGCTACGTCGCCGAGGTATTTTTGCCCGCCATGAGGCTGCCCAAAGGCCTGCCGAGGCTGGACGACATCGTGCAGCGCTGGATCGTGCGGGCGCGCGACGTCGACGCGGAGCGAAGCTGCATCTACAGCGCAGCCTGTTTCGAGCTCGACGATCGCGAAGGCCCGGTCCGCGACCTGCTGTTCAGCCAGATCATCAGCTGGCGTGCGGCCTTGCGCCGCACCGTGGTGCAAGGCGTGGAGATGGGTCACCTCAAACCCGACACCGACCCCGGGCAATTGGTCAGCGCCATCAATTCGCTCATCCTCGGCTTGATTCAGGACGCGCGCTTTCTGCGCGAGCCCAAAGCAGCCGAGCGCGCCCAGGCTATTTGGCATCGGCTGCTGCAAACCTACAAGAAATAGAAGATGCGAGACATGTTGTTTGGTCCTCTTCAACGCTCATATTTCGCACAATTGTGCGAAGAAAGACTCCCGCCATGCTGACCTTCCTGATCCTCGCCGCCGCGTACTGCGCCTGGTATGCCACGCGCGCCGCCATCGGCTCCCTGCGCGCCCTGCCGCGCGACAACCAAGACCTGATTTTTTTCTGAAAGAACTGCAATGACGCGAACCGCACTCGAGGCCACCTCGGCTTTCTATCAGGCCAGCCCCGGCATCCGCCTGTTCCGCTTGGCGCTGGGCGCCTCGCAACGCTTGTGGCCGGCACTGGCAGTACGCGCCGCCTGCCGCCTGTTTCTCACGCCGCTGCCCCCGAAGTGGCTGAACCGCCGCAAGTCCTGGGACGCGTCCTGGCACATCGAGTCGTGGCCGTTCGAAAGCGCCAGCATCACCCTTTACTCGCCGGCCCTCGCGCCGCACGCGCCAGTGGTGTTGCTGGTACACGGCTGGGGTGGCCATGCCGGCCAGATGCTGGCACTGGCGCAGTCGTTGGCAAGCCAGGGTTTGCGGCCGGTCATTTTCGATCTGCCGGGTCATGGCCGCAGCCGCGGCGCCGAAAGCACGCTGCCTCAATTCACGCGCGCCATCGAGTATGTGAGCGCGAGGCTGCGGCAGCAGGGTCACACCCTGCACGCCCTCGTCGCACACTCGCTAGGCGCGAGTGCCGCCGCCTATGTGGCAAGCCGCGGCTTGCAGATTGAACGCCTGGTGCTGCTGGCCCCGCCGGCCTCGCCACCGGAATACACGCGGCTCTTTGCGCAAGTGTTCGGATTGTCGGAAGCGACGCGCGCTGCGATGCAAAAGCGGATCGAGGCGCGCGAAGGCATCCTGATGCCGCAGTTCGAACCCGACGCCGTGGGCCCGCGCATCCACGTGCCTACCTTGGTCGTACACGACCGCAGCGACAGCATCAACCGATTTGCCGACGGCCAATCCTATGCCCACGCGATTCGCGACGCGCAGTTGGTGGCCACCGAGGGCTTGGGTCACCGCAAGATCCTGAAAGATGCGCAGGTGCTGGGCCGCGTCGCCATCTTCCTGGGAGCCTGACATATTCGACTACGCGCGCAGGCGGCGGTCCGGCATCGCTACCTAGCTCGAGCGCGCAGCGCGGCCGGCTTGCGCCCGGCCGGCATAAACCCTAGCATCGCGGCACTATCACAAGAAGGAGCGAGAAATGGGAATGTTCGACTGGACGGAGCGGCCCTCCGAGGTCTTGCAACAAGGCGGTGTCATTGCGCCCGACGAACGCCTGCCGTGGCCCCAGACTGCGGTCATGGGTGCGCAGCATGTGATCGCGATGTTCGGCGCGACGGTGCTTGCGCCCATCCTGATGGGTTTCGATCCGAACATCGCCATCCTCATGAGTGGCGTTGGCACGCTCGTGTTCTTTTTCATCACCGGCGGCAAGGTGCCGAGTTACCTGGGTTCGAGTTTCGCCTTCATTGGGGTAGTCATCGCCGCCACCGCCTACGCGGGCAAGGGGCCGAACGCCAACATCGGCGTCGCGCTAGGCGGCATCATCGCCTGCGGTTTGCTCTACACGATCATTGGTGCTGTCGTGCAGGCGGTGGGAACGGGTTGGATCGAGCGCGTGATGCCGCCGGTGGTCACTGGCGCGGTGGTGGCCGTGATCGGCTTGAACCTCGCCAGCATCCCGATCAAGAACATGGCGGCCAGCAACTTCGACTCCTGGATGCAGGCCGTCACCTTCACTTGCGTCGGCCTGGTTGCCGTGCTGACCCGAGGCATGTTGCAGCGCTTGCTGATCCTGGTCGGGCTCTTCATCGCCAGCGTCATCTACGCCATCCTCACCAACGGCATGGGCATGGGCAAAGCGATCGATTTCTCGGGCATCGCCAACGCCGCGTGGTTCGGCGCGCCGGCCTTCGCGGCCCCTGTGTTCGACGCGGGTGCGATGTTGCTTATCGCGCCGGTCGCCGTGATTCTGGTGGCCGAGAACCTGGGCCACATCAAGGCCGTCACGGCCATGACCGGCCGCAACCTCGACCAATACATGGGCCGCGCGTTCATCGGCGACGGCGTTGCCACGATGATCAGCGGTGCCGCCGGCGGCACCGGCGTCACCACCTA
>JBKJTX010000387.1:0-4182 GCA_046590315.1 Ramlibacter sp.
TCACGATCTCGCCTTTGTCGGTGAACTTCACGGCGTTGTTGGCGTAGTTGATCAGAATCTGGCCGAGCCGCAGCGAATCGCCGCGCAGATTCGAGGGCACGCCCAGCCCAACGTCGAACACCAGCTCCAGGCCCTTGGCATGGCATTTTTCGGCCATCAGGCTGCCGGTGTTGTCCAGCAATTTTTCGAGATCGAAGTCGGCGCTCTCCAGGTCCAGCTTGCCGGCCTCGACTTTGGAGAAGTCCAGGATGTCGTTGATCACGCCCAGCAGGTGTTGGCCCGAGGTCTGCACCTTGGCGATGTAGTCGCGCTGGCGCGCCGTGAGGTCGGTCTTGAGCACGAGGTGCGACAGCCCGATGACGGCGTTCATCGGCGTGCGGATCTCATGGCTCATGTTGGCCAGAAAGTCCGATTTCATGCGGGTGGCTTCCTCGGCCAGCTCCTTGGCCTGGCGCAGTTCTTCCTCGATTTTCTTGCGCTCGCTGATGTCATGCGCCATGGACACAATGCCGATGACGTTGCCGCCTTGGTCACAGTACGGAACCTTGTCGCGCTGCAACCAGATGCCCTCGCCAGATCCATCCTCAATGTGCTCCACTTTGCCGAGCATGGGAACTCCACTACGGACGACTTCGTTGTCCTCTTCAATGTGTCGCTGCGCATTAATCGGAAAAGCGGTGGAAGACGGACGGCCCTCCAACTCTTCCACGGTTCGTCCAGCCATTGCCGCCAGCCGCTTGTTCACGCGCAAAAAGTTGTTGTGCGTGTCTTTAATCGAAATCATGGCCGGGACCAGATCGATCAAGGCTCGCAGTTCCTCCTCCTTTTGTCGCAGCAGCCGCTGTTCGGTCGCCATCTGGGCCACGAGCGGCCGCACCTGGCTGCGCAATGTCAGCCAACCGGCGCCGACCAGCGCAACGAGCAAAATGACCAGGCTGCTCATATGCTTGCGCAACGGTTCGTAGATGGTCTGAACGTTAGTCTTGACTACGAGTGCGAGGCCGGTCCCGAAAAGCGGGGTGTAGGCCGCGAGGACTGGAATGCCCCGCAGGTCCGTGGCAGTGGCTGCGCCCACTTGTCCGACGAGAGCGCGGTTGATCGGAAGCGTGAGTTTTCCCTTGGCGTCGAACATCGGGATGTTGAACGCAGCCGGGTAGAACCGCGAAGGAAGGCACGACGCGGCGTCACGGACCCGGCTGCAGATCAGCAGGTCCGAAGATGCACTGGTATTCCAAATGTGTTTCGTGAGCTTATCGAAAAGCGGCAGCGGCTGCTCGGTGACGACACGGCCAACCTCCTTGCCCCGCTCAACGACGGGGTAATTTGATCGCAAAAAGAACCCCTGTTGCCATACCAGGCGGGACCCGCTCAATGAAGCTGCCAGTTCCAGCACCGCCTCTGGCCCGGGTGATGCCCATGTACCTACTGTGGCCACCTCCCCACCGCTTGCATTCAGGAAGCGGACGCCGCCAACGCCGGCCGGCAGGAAGCTCATGCCGACCTGGCGCAGGATGGCTTCGGTGGGCGCATCGCCGGGCACCGCGTTCAAGCGTTCAAGCGCCCCGCTCACAGTGGGGAGATTCGCTACCGTGCGCGGAAGCCCGGCACTCAGTTCAAGACTCTGAGCAAGTGCATCGGCATCAACGGTCGCGGTGAGAAGAAGGCCGTCGGACTGCGATTTTTCGAAGGACTGCTGGATGACAGAAAAGCCACCAACCCCGGCAGCGATAGCTACGCATGCGAGCACGCCCATCGAGCGGTGCGCGATGCGTTTTTCGTGCCCTCCCGAGCGCGTAGCCTCTTGGCCCATCCAACGTTCGCGAAGCATCCACAGTGCGCAGCTAAGGAGCAACAGGCCGAACGCTACAGGCAGCAGCAACCGGTTGGCTGCCCCGAGTCTGTAGAGCTGTTCAAGACGCAAGAAGTAGCCGATGCAACCCGCGGCACCTACCAGTGCGATGCCGGCGATCATGGCAACCATTGCGCGCGAACGGGCGTGGGTGGCGGTTCCCCGAAGCAGCCAGAGAACCCCGCTCGCAAGCAAGAACCCGATGATCGCGTTGGGCGACATGCGCCCCGGATGTGGGGTGAGCGCCGTCGGAGGTATACGTTCATCTTGGAAGTCGATTCCGAGCGCTATCCCGGACAGGTGCTCGAAGAGCATCAGCATCGGAAAGACAGCCAACATGGCCACGCATGCCACCACGACCCGGCGCCTGGCGGGCCGAATATCGCCGTTTCGATCAGCGCCCAGCAGCCAGCACGCAATGCCACTCAACAGGAGCATGACGGTCGACACCAATCCTGTCTCGCTGAGACCTGGGATACCCAGAGCAGGAAGCTCCCACTGATAGACCCGGCATAGCGCAGCCATACCGCCCACCAAGACGAGCGACAAGCCCACCCATTGAGGTTTCGTAGGTTTGGAAAGGTGCATAGAAGCAGGCTCGGAACCCGCGGGCAGTGAATTCGCCGTCGAGTTGGAGTTCGGCCAGCTGGGCCAGGCCCTCAATGCAGGCTTCAAGTCGCTGCAACTTGGATTCGAAAGTCCCATCGCCGCCGCCTCATGGATACTGATGTGCATTGCAGTCCTCCCCTACTGGAAGTATTAATTGCGAGCGCTGGATAGGCTTAGGGATTTTTCTTATGGAGCTAGCGCTAAGCTGTATCTCCCACTGGCAGTTTTCATTGGGAGCGCTGTGTCGGCTTAGGGAATTTTCTTATGGAGCCTAGCGCTAAGCTGCAACGGCTTTTGGGGCGGGCCTCTCCGATAGCCCAACGCTCCCTGAAACAACGATCCGCCACTCACGGCCGTCTGGCTATGCAGCGGCCCAAACGGTGACCGCACCGGCCACCGACCCGGGGAGTGTCACCGCACGCGGACGGATAAAGATTTCCACATCCCGGGCCATCAAAGTGATGAAGTGCAGCAGGCGCTCGCTGGAGAATCGGCCCAGCTTGTAGTTCTTCAGCTCCGAGACATGGGGCTGCGAGATGCCGAGACGTTTGGCAGCAGCAGCTTGCGTCATGCCATCAACCTCCAGCAAATCATTCAGACGGGTGGCCAGCTGCACACGCAGGCGCCGGTCGTCCGGGTCAGGCAAGCCAAGGTCAGCAAACACATTGCCCGAACCCGTCTCGACGGCTTCAACCGCAGGCACTTTGGATTTAGCTTTCATGATGGTCCTTGTAGTGTTGCTGCGCGACCTTGAGCTGCTCGTGAATCAGGTCAATATCGGTCTGGGCAGTGCGGATCCCGCTGCTCGACTTTTTCTGAAAGCAATGCAGCACATACACCGCCTTGGCGTTTCGCACCGTGTATACGGCGCGAGACGCGTCGCCCCGGTGCGTGTCCACGAGTTCCAGCACCCCAGGGAGCCCTCACCCTTCCAGTGGTTGGCCCGTAGCGGCGTGGCTCCCAATTGGTCGATCACTTCGGGCAGGGTCAGGAGGTCTCTTTTGGCGGACCCGACCCCACTCCCGCGAAAAAAAAGCCCCGCAAACGTTAAGCTTGCGGGACTCTGGAGTCCGTATCGGACCGCGTGAAGCAGAATCTTGGCGAGTGGACGTCTTTCACATCATCTCTGCCAAGCCGCATGAACACTCGGTATCCAGGATCAAGATATTCAAGATACCCCCAGGAGGCGTTCTCATGTCCGAGGCTGCGCCGCAGCCGTTGCAAAAGTCAATGACTGCGCCGCGTCACACGGCATCCCAGCGGACATCCCTGCAATCAGGGTCGTCAAGCCGAAGGTGAAAAAGCGGATATGGAAACAGCCGAAGACGACCTGACGGTGGAGATGCGGCATGCTGAGCATCCTGGTCGGCTTTCCAGCGGCGCGCAAACGCCAGGATTTCTGCCATGGGGACATTCATCACTTGCCCCCCGTGAGAAATCTCCAGCATCGGATAACCCTCCCACTTGATCGAAAACCGCGGTCGCTCTGGATTGCTGTGCTCAAGGGTTCTAAGGAAGTCTGTGCTTTCCGCCATGGCTGTACTTTCATTCCAAAAAATTGCATCGCCGCAAGTTCAGCCAGGGTGATGCGCTTTCCTATGGGCGGCCCCTTCGCGCATCTCAAACATCTTCAACGCGCCACGGGCTCGCAGAAGTTGAAGATGGTCAGGGCGTCGCTTGCCGTACTTTACGGCAAGGCGGTCAAGATGCCGCAGCCACGCATC